>CAJUGT010000001.1 GCA_910586435.1 uncultured Acetatifactor sp.
ATAATATATTTTGGTAAATTATACCACAATTTGTCGATTATGTATAGAGAGGAATATATGTTTTAAAACTAATGAAATACAAAAATAATACTTCTGTATAAAATACATTACTAACCAGTGTATTTTATAGAGCAGTCTTATTTAGCTCTAAATAACTAAACGGAAGGACGTGATTTCATTGAACTAATTATTCTTTTACATATTCAATGCAAAATACTTTATCATCTGCATTGATAAATGTTGTTACTACACCTTCTTCACTTGTGCAAATAACTTCATTATCATTTATTTCGTATGTTCCATTTTCAGTATGAACTATTTCGTTGTTGGAAGTTACTGTGTATTCATAGGTTTTGTCTTCTTTAAAATTATATGTTAGAGACAAATCTCCTAGGGTATTTGTTATAGTGGTGTCTTTATATGTTTTTGATAATACACCATTCCAAAAAACACCTATATAATTTTTATATAAAATTCCTAGTTGATACTCATCAAGTGTATTTTGACCCTCATATTCTGTTGTGTCAATTATGGTAATAAGTCCATTATCGTCAATTTTATAGATATAAAAATCTGAAATGCTTGTATTACCTTTACTAGTTGTAGTTAAAAAATTATCAATAAAAGTTCCATCTTTGTTAAAGCTTACGTAATGTGTTTCGTCATATATATCAATGTACTTACCTGAAAGTTTTTGTTTTTGTGATGAACAAGCTGATAGTCCTAATACAATTAAAAGCAACATAATAAAAGTAAAGGTGCGATTCTGTTTCATATGATTTTCAATCTCCTTTGAAATTTCTTTTCTTATTATACTGTAAAACAAAATAAAAATCTATATCTAACTCTCCACAAGTTAGAAAATACTGTCTCCACAACAGTATCGGTGTCTCCACAACACCATATCTGCTATCCACAAGCAGAAAAATAATAGTATGATATTTAAAACATTAAACGGTGATTTAACAGTATTCAATAAGACATTGATTTCTACAAAGGATCATTTAAAGTCATTGAAAACGGTAAACGCTACTGTTTATAATAAAAATGGTGCATTTAATCTACAGGGATTATTAGTAAATTCTTCACAGTCAGTAAGTACATTCACAAAATTAAACAATGCATTTAAAGCATACAATGGAAACTTATCAAAATCTACACAATTACAAAATGCGTATGTTCAGGCAGTTGGAAAACAGAATAACTCATTGGGTAATTATTTAGCAGGACTAAATGGGGCAAAAGCATCACTTGGAGGATATATAAAATCTCTTGTTGCTGCAAAAGCTGCCAGTATAGGGTTACAAGTAGCATCTGTTGCTCTTAATACAGCTATATCTATGGGAATCACACTTGCAATAAGTGCTTTAGTATCTCAAATATCTAAATGGATTCACGCACAAGAAGAAGCAAGACAAAAGGCAATAGAACTTACTAATGCTTATAAAGAACAGAAAGATTCTCTTGATGCACAGATTGAAAAGTATAAAGAACTTAAAGAAAAACTTGACAACGGAAACCTATCTACTGATGAAACACGCTCTATCAAGGAACAATTATTAGAAATTCAAAAATCGTTAATTGAATCGTATGGTGATGAAGCATCTAATATTGATCTGGTTAATGGTAAATATAGAGAGCAATTAGGATTACTAAGTGAGTTATCAAAAGAAAAAGCAACCGATTATGTAACAGAAAATAGAGATGTTTTCGCTGATGCTAAAGAAGCTTTGGAAAAAATAAGAACGTATAATGTCGGCACTGTTACAAGTTGGAACACATATGCGCCAGAAACAGAAGACCAGAAAAAATTAATCGAGTATTTGGAAACATACAGTGATTTATTAGATTTGACATATTCTGGAGCAAGTCATGGTGGTGTAAGTGCTACTTCTGTAAATTTATCTGTTAAGGCAAATGTTGCAAATGCAGATGAATTGATGCATCAACTCGCAGAAGATTTAGAAAAATATGGTAAAGATAATAATATTGACGTATCTGGTTTATTGGAAGGAATTTCTGGACAATTAAAGAAAACATGGACAGATGAATTAACAGATTATAAGACAGTTTATGACGAGTTCATGAAAGCGGAAGTTATTCGTAACGACACTCTCCGTCCACTCTATCAACAATCCATTCAAGCTGTTGAAGACTATAATAATGCTCTTTCATCTGGTGAAGGTGTTGAAGATGCAAAAGCCAATTTGGATTCAGTACAACAGTCAGTACAAAATGCAACTGGAGAATTAGAAGGCTCTCAGGAAGTATTTGATGGTATTTATGATGGTATCAATAAAAATGCCGAAGCCGCATATCAGATGAGTCAGTCATTTGAAAATGATGAATCCGTAAAGGGATATGCTGAACAGCTAAAGGGGCTTACTGATATTGATTTAAAAGCAATAAATTTTGAAGATAATGTTCAAAGTCCTGGAGAAGAAGCGTTTGGTGCATTGATTGATATTCTTGGATTATCAGAAGATGAAGTACAAAATCTTATAGACAAACTTGTAGAACTTGGATATGTACAGGGTGAAGTTCAAGATTCAACCTCGAACATTGAAAACCCCATTTCATTATTTGACCAACTCACCAAATCTGAGGAATCTCTGGATAAATTCCAGTCCAGCGTCAAATCCGCCGCAGACGCATATGCTACTCTCCTCACAGGTAACTACTCTTCCACTGACCTGTTAGATTCCATCCAGGCAATCAACAAAGCCGCATCCGAGATGGGTAAATCTATTAACTGGGAAGAAATCGGATCATTAAACGAATTAAGTGAAACAATTGAATCCGTATCCCAAACTTACGCAGACAGCGTACTATCTGGTGCAGGAATCGACATAGACAGCAAATTGGGGAAGATGCTTGCTAATATCGTACAAGAAGCATACAACTCAGAAACGGCGTTATCCAGCCTGAACACACAGATTGATTCATTACAGAGCGCATATGACAGTTTAACAGATATCGTTGAAACCTATAACGAAACCGGCTATGTCACATTTGACCAGCTTCAGACACTTCTTGCAATGGAGCCTCAGTACCTATCCTGCCTGATTGACGAGAATGGACAGTTGCAATTAAATCAGGAAGCGCTAACAGAATTAGCAAACCAACGCCTCAATGATGCAAGGGCACAAGTAATTGAACAGACAATAACAGAACTTGGTGAACTTGCCTTTAAAAATGAACAGACCGCAATAGATAATAATAAGATGTCCCTCACCGATAACATGGAGACGCTCACCGATTATGAATTGAGGCTTACTGAGTTAATCCCAACAGTAGGACTTGCTACGGATGAATTTGTCAAACTTTCCAATGCGATTCACGGTGCAATGAATGACGGCGCATCTGATGATGACATTGACAAAGTGATTGAAAACGCAGAAAAGAAGCTGAAGCTTGTTAATGATACCGCCGCAAATATTGCAAAAGGGAACCCTACCTTTGGGAAAATTGTAAGACCATCATCTTCTGGTAAAACAGAGACATCTAAAAAAGAAACCACAGAGACATCTAAAAAAGAAACCACAGAAACCTTCAACTGGATAGAAACGCTGCTCTCCCGTGTCCAGAGAACCATCAAAACACTGGGAAACACCGTGTCGTCCACATGGAAAAGCTGGACAACCAGAAACTCCGCCCTCACTTCTGAGTTATCGGAAGTAAGGAAAGAAATAGAGCTACAAAAATCAGCCTATGACAGCTACAAAGCCAAAGCTGACTCCATCAACCTGTCAGGACACTACAAAGAGCTGATTAGAAACGGCGCTCTCTCCATAGAGGATGTTACAGACGACACCCTGAAAGAGCAAATCAAGGAATACAAAGAGTACTACGAGAAAGCCCTTGACTGTAAAGACGCCGTGTCAGAACTCCAAGACAAGCTGGCAGAGTTGTCCAAAACAAAATTTGACCACATCTCCACCCAATACGACGCCAAAATTCAGGACATAGACCATGCGGTAAACCTGATAAACGGCGAGCTTGAAAAGGCTGAGGAACTCAATCAAATCGCAGGGAACTCCTTCTATGAAGCCCTTATCTCCAATGAAAACGCAAGGATAGAATCCCTTACAAACGAATACAAAGAAAAGCTTGCGGCAATGAACGAAGCCGTATCCTCCGGCACCATTAAAAGGGGTTCCGAAGCGTGGCAGGGAATGAAGTCAGACATTGACAGCGTGACAGAATCCATCCAGGACGCCAATAATCAGATATTAAAATATGAAAACAGCCTCAAAGACATAGCGAAGCTCAAATTTGACAGCCTGGAAACCCAGTTTGACAGCGCACTCAGTATCATAACCACGAGAATGTCACAGCTGGACAAACAGATTGCCCTTGTGGAGGAAGCGGGTTACTTAGCCGGGGAATCCTTCTACAACGCCATGATAGAGTCCGAGAAGACACATACGGAAGCGCTGGTAAAAGAATACGAAGCGCTCTCCTCTTCCCTAAAAGAAGCCATGGAAAATGGAAGCGTCACGAAATTCGACGAAACCTGGTATGATATGACAGGCAGCATCCATGACGTGGAAGACGCCCTCTTAGACGCCCAGACAGCGTTAATAAAGTATGGCAACAGCCTAAGAGAATTAAAATGGGATGTGTTTGACAGAACACAGGAATCCATCAGCGGGATAACACAAGAATCCGACTTCCTGATTGACTTCATGGAAAAGAACAATAAACTCCACAACGAAAACGGAACCTTTAATGACAGAGGATTATCCGTGCAGGGATTACACGCCATCAACTACGACGTCTATCTGAGACAGGCGGAAGAATACGCCAACGCCATCAAAGTAATCAACGGCGAGTTAGCGAATGACCCCAACAACACAAAGCTTCAAGACAGGTACAAAGAATTACTCAATCTCCAAAGAGAAGCCGTGTTAAGCGCAGAGGACGAAAAGAGCGCCATCAAGGATTTAATCTCTGAGGGCTATGACAAGATGCTGTCCTTCCTTGACAAGCTGATATCAGCGAGGAAGAAAGCCCTAAGCGAGGAAAAGAGCCTCCACGACTACGAGAAAACCATAGCGGAACAGACAGCGGAAGTGGCCAAATACCAGAAAATCCTTGACGCCTACAAAGGGGACGACTCCGAAGGCATGAAGGCTACCATCCAGAAAGCCCAGGAAAGCCTGACAAAAGCCCAGGAAGAGCTAAACGAGACTGAGTACGACAAATACCTGTCAGACCAGGAAGCCCTCCTTGACACCTTTAGAACCGAGTTAGAGGAATGGGTCAATATCCGCTTAGACGACATCAACGGATTGCTCCAACAGGCCATAGAAGCCACCAACGCCAACGCCCAGGCAATCAGCGGGCAAATCAACACGGACTTAACGGCGGTGGGAATGACCCTCACGGAAAGCCTCGCCAAAATATTTGAGATAGACTACAGCGGCGGAATGAAAGAAATCGTGTCAGGGTTCTTTGGAAGCGACGGAAACTTCTCCACGGCAATGACAACGGTAAACACCGCCATAGGGGAGATAAAAGCCAAATCCGACGAAATCAAAGTATCCACAGACCAGGTAAGCAATATCCTGAATCAAAGATTCCCAGAACTGACACAATCCATGCCAAGCCTCACGGAGACAAACAATAAAATAACCGACGTGACAAACGCCATAGGGCTTGTAAAGGAAGCCATAACAGCGATCCACACGGACATGGCGAAACTGGAGCTGGACTTGCCAGACTATGGAGGAAACAACGACGACAACGATGACGACAACGACAATGACTGGGACAACAACTGGAACGACAACACCCTTCCCGCCCCGGCCACGCCAACCGCTCCACCAGAAAACAATAAAACAACAGCCTCCAAACCCCAGGCTACCGTAACAGTCACGCAGAAGCCAAAGGAGGAAGGCCCAGGACATGGTGACAGACCTGGTTTGGAGGTGGAGGCCAAATACTTCTACAAAAACGGCGTCCGCAAAGTGCCAGAAGACCAGCTGGCGGAAACCCAGGAAGACGGGACAGAATATATCCTATCCCCATCCAGGGGCGGCATGATTACCCCATTGCGCAAAGGGGACGGCGTAATGACAGCCGAGCAGTCAGAAAGACTCTTCCAGCTCTCGCAGCTGCCACCTGACGAGCTTAGAAACCTCCTGTTCCCGGACTACGTGCCAGACCCTCCCCTGAAAAACCTGTTCAAGCAGGACATGACAACAGTGAACCAGAATGCCACAAGCAACAATGACGTGACAGTCAATATCACAATACCGAACATAACAAATAAAGACGAGTTCAGGGAATTCTTACGCTCAAACGAAAGCACCAGGTATATACTAGAAGCAGTTTCAGACAAATACCTGGATAGGAACAGCTATAGAAGGCTTAGGTATTGACCCAGCCAACGGGCAGTATGAAAATGTACTGCCCTGTTATATACAAGTTAAAAAAATGGAGGGAAATACATGAAAGAATTAACAGCTAAAAACGGGGACGTGGCAACAATGGAGCGTGTATATGATGCCTTCGATAAATTATCGTATGGCACATGCTATGAAGCGGTGGAAGCTTACTTCACAAACGCAAAACTCTTTTGTGAGGAACTGGATATAGATAACGCAGCCACCAGCCTTATGGATATAGCAGCCATATGTGCCGTACAGGAACCCATCATGCGCATAGTGAGGGCAACCCTATGCGATTTATTGGGGATAAAGGAAACAGACACTAGAACAAAGCAAAAAGAAGGAAACCAATTTGAATAGGCTTATATCATCACCACGGGAAGAAGTTATGAACATAATTATTTATAACAATAATAAAACTGCCACACAAAACGAACAACAGCCAAAAACAAAACAGGAAAATGAAAATGAGCACGAACGGAGAATTGTGTTCTATGGCATCTCATCAGGGTGGACTAACGCAAATAAATATTGCAATCATGCAGATTTCTCCCCAACATCAGTTAATAAAATTAATATTCCTTTAGGAAATGTCCCAAAACGTTAGATAAACAAACTTGACTATCACATACAATAGATTTTTCTTCATAATTACGATACCAATGGTTTAATAATAAATAAAATGTAAATGTATTACCATCTGGTAATTTAATGAATAACTGAGACAAGTCAACTCCATTACATGAAATAGAAGTCGGTATTAAAAATGAGCAATCTTTTTTATATGGGGAATAATGTATGCGCTTATCTGCCCCATATATCGCTTGGTAAGGTGTAAAAATGCAATTAAGCGGTCTAATATTATGAATTAAACACTTATCATTTGTACGGAAATAACATAATGACTTTCTTTTATAATGTAGTTTAACTTCATCGAAAACAATGGGATTTTCAAAGAGAAACTTTTTTATAATATTCCATTCGTAATTATATATAGTTATATCTGCACCAATACAGCAATGTCCAGAGTTAGGACATTTGATGCATTGTTTCCATTTTGGTTCAATTTCATGTAATTGTGAAATTTGTGATATTAGTACTTCTCTAATTTGTTCGTATGTATACATATATATCCCTCAGAATTTGTTAATATATTTTACCATACGACTATATCTGTGTATAGCCTAAACATTAGTTCTTTTAAAAAGGAAGTGGTTAAACCCGCAACCCTCCACAAGTTGCAAATGCTTCACAAGGGTTACAGTATACCACTGCAGCCCTTTTTGATTGCGGATATCAACAAAAGTAATAGTAATTTTTTGAAAGGAGAACCCCACATGTTAAAAGAAAGAAGGATCGAATTACAGGCAAAAACTATCAGGCGCTTACAGGAAGACAACATCCGCCTGAATGCCGAGAATAAAGAATTAAAACGGAAACTGCGTGGACAGGCCAAAGTGGTACAGGCCGCTGAGGCATACAGGAATGAACATCAGAAAGTATTGAGTGCTTTAAATGAAGCGAAGGAAAGGTATAATGAAGCGGTTATGGAGGTAGTGGCCGAGAAGAAAAGGTACAGGAAAGAGTTTGAGGAATGTTTGAGGGGGATGTGAACAAAAATATAGCAAAATATAAAAAGCATAGAGATATTCGCAGGGAAAGGAGAATTTTTATATGGTAGATTTTTCTTACCATGATGAAAAACTGTCAGACTATGGATGTATTGTAGCAAATATTAATACTGGTACCCAAAACTCAGTACAGCTTGGCACCGCTATTCAGCTTGATACTATAAAAACAAGACAAAACTATACTAATAAGATTATAAACGTAACATATAATGATGTGATTACCGCTACTTTTGATATATGCAAAAATCCGTGTCTATATAAAACACAACGGGAATTGGCATTTTCAGATGGCGAAATCTCCCATTTTATGCGCTGGCTGAACCAGAAGCAATATTATAAATTCAAACCCATTTATAAAGATGGAATGTATTCTGATTTATATTTTTATGGGACTTTTACATCTGTCTCTGCTATATTATTTAATGGGAATGTAATCGGATTTACTCTTACCTTTACCTCCAATTCTCCTTTCGGATATGTTGACGATAAAGAATTTATGGTATCGTTACATGAGAATAACAGACAGTTTATATTTTTCGATGACTCTGACGAAATAGGAAATTTATATCCTTACTTTTTTCAATTAGAATGCCTTGCGGCTGGGAAATTGTTAATTGAGAACAATCTGGATAGAGAAAATACTATTATAAATAATTGTGCGCAAAATGAAATTATTACGATGGATTGCGCTAATAAAATTATACAATCCTCAAAATCACATCCTACTTTATACAATGATTTCAATTACCATTATCCTAGAATCATCAACAATATGGAGAACAGGCGCAATCTGTTTACCATATCCCTTCCATGCAACATTACAATAAGATACGCTCCTACAAGAAAGGCGGGGATTATTATATGAATATCAAAATTAATACCGATAACGGCACTGCTGAGCCTTTTACCATTATCTTGTCAAGCAGAGATAAACGACATTTTGGAGAATTATTAAATGTAACAGGTATAAAATATATTACTTATCTGAATCACATGCAGGAGCTTTCGTTTAACGTAAACAAATATGTTAATGGAATCAGGGAACGATTATGGGACGAAATAAATAACCTGAGACTTGTATATGTAAAAGAGTTAAATACCTATTTTGAAATTAATGTGCTAATAAATGATAATGACTTTAATCTTAAATCTGTCAATGGTATATCTTTATGCGAATCAGAATTATCCCAGAAACTAATCTATAACCTGGAAATTAACACGGAATTAGATATATCAAGAACAGATTATGAAATAACAAAATTTTTCAATCCAGGCAATCCTAAAGCGTCGTTACTACATAGAGTGTTGTCTGAAGCTCCTGCCTATAAAATTAAGCATGTTGACGCCTCATTAGCGACTATGCAGCGCAGTTTTTCTGTGAACGATAAATCTATTTATGATTTTTTAACTGAAGACTGCGCAAACGAGTTTGAGTGTCTGTTTCAATTTGATTCAGTAGACCGAAGTGTTTCCGTATATGATTTATGTACAGTCTGTAATGATTGTGGGTATCGTGGTAATTTTACAGATTCATGTCCTGTTTGCCATAGCAACAACATTAATTATTTTGGGGAAGACACAACGATTCTTGTTTCCAGTGATAACTTGACAGATGAAATAACGTTTGAGACTGATGTTGACAATATAAAAAACTGTTTTGTTTTAGAAGCTGGTGATGATACAATGACTGCGGCTGTTATGTCCTATATTCCAAGCGGAAGAAATAGAATGTTTTATATTCCCCCTGAGCAACAAAAGGATATGCCAGTGGAACTTGTAGAAAAAATCAGATCTTATAATTTATTATATG
The DNA here is from genome assembly GCA_910586435.1 of uncultured Acetatifactor sp. Lineage (GTDB taxonomy): Bacteria > Bacillota > Clostridia > Lachnospirales > Lachnospiraceae > Acetatifactor. The sequence goes on from CAJUGT010000001.1 coordinate 9,837, forward strand.
ATTCCTCTATAGATAATTACCACAAAATAACAGAACATATTTATGAATGCATAGAGCGTATTACATATCACACATCAAAACTAATGCCCGAAATTACCATTCCGGATACAACAGCCAGCACGGAAGCCGCAAAACTAACCGCCTCTAATCTGAGTCCTCTGTCCCTCTCTTCTCTTACCTCTTACACATCACTTGCCACAATAAACAGCGCTCTTATTAATTACGCTAAGGTTTTTGTCAGGAGTGGTTTTGTAAAAATAGAAGTTGACACCTCTTCTTTTCAATTGAATGAAAGTAATGGCACATTTGCTTCTGGTGTCTGGACTGGGCGCTTAAAAGTTACAAGTTATTCTAATAAAGAAGATATTGCGTTTTCTGATACTATTTCCATAACTGTTAATGATGACTATCAATCATTTATCAGCGAGAAGATATTAAAGAATATCGCATCCAACAATACCGATGATAACAGTGTCTATCATGTCCTTGGGATAAAAGATATTGCGTTTTTTAGGGACACATTAAAGTTATATTGCTTAAACAGGCTTATTTCATTCAGGGATGCTATCAATAGTGTTTTAAGCATTCTTCTGGAAGCCAACGCTGGAACTGAGGATTCAGAATTATATAGTCCTTTCTATGCGAAATATTATGATAAATTACAGGTTTGCAATAAAGAAATTACTCTCCGTAAATCAGAAATTGAGTCATGGGAAAAGAAAAAGGAACAATACGAATCCCAAAAGCAGGAAATACAGCGACGTCTTGATTTTAGAAATTATCTTGGCCCAAGTCTGTATCAAATATTTACCACATATATTAGAGAAAGCAAATATTCTAATTCTAACTATATTTCTGACGGATTGTCTGATGAAAAAATCTTTGAGCGTGCCCTTGAGTTTATAGAAACCGCAAGGAAAGAGTTAATTAAGTCAAGCTATTACCAGCACAGTATTCACACTAATCTATACAATCTCCTTCTTATGAAGGAATTTTCTCCTATTGTCGATAAATTTCAACTTGGCAATTTCATACGTGTTCGTGTTGATGATAATATCTATCGTTTGAGGCTTGTGTCATATGAAATCAACTTTGATAGCCTTGGAACTTTAAATACAGATTTTTCAGATATGACAAAAACTGCCCATGGCAGTAATGACATACATGATATTTTAAAACAGGCCAGTTCCATTGCGTCTACCTACTCCTATGTCAGCAAACAGGCATCCAACGGGCACGCTGCCCAAAACACATTGATAAACTTTGTGAAGGATGGGTTAAACTCAGCCTTGGTGAATATTAAGAATAACAACAATGAAGAGATTCTATTAGACAAAAATGGATTGATAGCTCAGAGCTATGACGATATAACTGGTGATTACAGTCCAGAAAAATTGCGGTTGACGCACAATTTGCTTGTCTATACATCAGATAATTTCAAGACAGTTAGGTGCGCATTGGGAAAGCATGATTATTATAAATATGTCAATGATGTGTTATCAAAGTATACAGATTATGGATTAACTGCGGATTTTGTTACAGCAGGCGTGGTAAACGGATCACAGATTATCGCCGGAAACATTTATTCGGCAAATTACTCCGCCGCTGATAATAAAGGGACAAAAATATGCCTGGACAATGGAAATTTCACATTGGGCGATGGAAAGATTGTATATGACGGCAAGGTATTAAAAATAAAAGGTGTGGAGATTGACTGGAGTACAACAAATGAATCCCAAAGCATGTGGGCGAAAATAAACGCAAACGCAGACTCCATTATTGCCGAGTATAACAGGGCAACAAATGAAGAGGGGAGACTATCAGGGTTACTTTCTGTAGCGGCTGATGAAATTAAAGCTGAGGTTACAAGGGCGACTAATGAAGAGGGGCGGCTATCGTCGTTGATTTCCACAACTGCTGATGGTATTACCGCTAAAGTTAAAGAAATAGAAAAAAGGGGGGACGAGCTTTCATCGTCATTGGAAATGACTTCAAAGAAAATTGACCTCAAAGTGTCACAAGGGGAAATATCATCCATGATTAGCCAGGAATCTGACAAGATTACTATAACATCCAACAGGTTAAGTATACAATCCGACTATTTTACTTTATCAGAGGATGGTACGATAACGGCAAACAGTGCGCTGATAGGCGGACTAACTGTCACAGAAAACAGTTTTGGCACGGTTGATGATATAATCAGCATTCATAAAACAGGGGATTGGGCATTGCGTATTGGGGAAAGGATATCTTGCGAACATGAAATGTCATGGGATTACCCTCAAGACCAATTTGAAATGTGCGTGGGACATGAAGGAAATATATACGCCCAATATACTGTTGTTAAAGGTCTTCACATAATGGATCGTGAGGAAAACGAATGGGGTTCTATCAGCATGTTGGGGAAAAGTTTTATATTTGATCCTTCTGTTGATGAATTTCCTCAAGTGAATGGCAGGCCAGTCAATGGCCCATCTATTGCTTATGTAGAAATCATTGAGAGTGATGATGGTGAAACTGAAACCTATATCCGTCAGAAAGTAAGGTCATCTGTATCTATCTGGGCTGATGAATGGGGATTGGCTATCAGGGCTGATGAAGGAGAGATAAATTTTTACCCGGATAGCTCAGGGCTGTCACCCAAAAACCGATGCAATTTTTACATCCCCGCCTACTTTAAATCCGATGTATATATTCATGGCAAAAAAGCCCTTACATCCGCAAACTTTTCCTATGATGAATCCACACAGACTTTAAATATTTTATTATGACGAAAGGCGGTGGTGAATTATGGCTTTATTCATTGACAACATAGGAATCCCCACAGACGCCTGTGTCTCCATGGGCGGCAAATCGGTTGAAAGAATTATGGTTACAAAAAATAATATAAGTACCATTGTATGGGAAAAACTTACGGATAAATATATTTGGGAGTCAGGGGAACCTTCTCAAGGGCATTTCCCTGTTGTGTCAAACCAGTTTCAGAACCCGGAAGAAGGAATCATTACCTATATTGAGGGCTTCAACAAAAATATTGACGGAAACGCTGACGCCGATTTTTGTTTCGATTACAGAAATGGATGCTATGGAATGCATTTTCAACATCTAAACGCCGACAAAGAGTCTGGTGATTTTAATTGTATGATGGTAATCAAAATTGACACAAATGGTTACTCTTCCATTTGTCTGAAAGGTTTCATTTATACACCAGAAGGACAAAAAGAAAGCGGCGCCCAGACTTTCTGGATTGATGGGAATAAGACAGATGCCAATGGCGTTTCCTCACGCCTGGACATGGAATTATTCTCAAACCAGGAATATACCATTGATGTGTCAGTCCTGGAAGAAGTGGAGTTAATGTTCCTGTTTAAGGCTTCTACTTGGGGAAGCGGGGACGAGGGGACACCCACCATAGATTGCGATATTGGGCTTTATCTGGAATATATCTGCTTGAAGAAATAGCCCATGATTTTAGGAACAATAAATCAAATACTCAAATAGAAAAGGAATCAAGATGAATAATACAAGATATTTAGAGTTGGACTTTTACAGGACGAGCTATCAATCTGTAAAAGCACATCAATGTGACAAAAACACACGATTTATTGAAGTTACTTGTGTCAATGACGCTTCTGTGTTTCCATTAAATCCAGAAACCATGACCTGTTATTTCAGGCTTATTACCCCGGATAACAGGCGTGTGTGGAAGGAGGAGACAATTCAGCGAAATGGCACTGTTTTAATCTCCCTAGAGGAAAGTATGCTGCTTTCTTCAGGAGTCGGCAAGGCAGAACTGAACATTTATGAATTAGGAACTCAAAAACTGCTTTCCACCATGCCTTTTGACCTAATCATTATAAAAAATGTTTATGACAATTCTGTGCTTGAAAGCTCTGATGAATTTAGCGCTTTAAATGATTTGCTCTTTAAAGCCCATGGGTTATTTGAGACACTGAAAGCACACATCAGCAATTTTATGAACCCGCATAAAGTTGACAAGGCCCAGGTAGGGCTTGGGAAGGCCGATAATACGGCCGATATTGATAAAAATGTAAACAGCGCCAAAAAACTTACAACTGCCAGAAACATTAACGGCACATCCTTTAATGGCACCTCTGATATTATTACTGATAAGTGGGGAAAATCAAGAACCGTGAGATTGTCAGGGGATGTATCCGCAAGCAAGGCAATTGACGGAGGTTCTGATGTGGATATAGCCGTAGAAGTAAAAGATAATTCCCACAGCCATATAACCAGTAATATATCCGATTTGACAGATTTTACACAGACTGCCATATCAAACCATAATACATCCTCTTCCACCCATAACGATATCCGAAACTTAATCTCAGTAATTACAACCAGGTTAAACACTTTGGCGGACAGCGACGATACCACCTTAGACCAGTTAAGTGAAATTGTGGCGTATATTAAGTCCAATCGAAGTTTAATTCAGAATATAACAACAAATAAAGTGAATGTGTCCGACATTGTTAATAACCTTACTTCCACCTTCACAAATAAGCCCTTATCCGCAAAAATGGGTTATGACCTGGCTAATGGGAGCGCAAGGGATAATACAAAGCTTCCTTTGTCCGGTGGGGCGATGACTGGCCCATTAAATTTTATGAATAATGGTTGGAACAGGGTTGGGGATGACGCAGAGTTTGGCGATCACAATAGCCTTGGCGGAATCGGAATAAGGGGGGTAAACGGAACCACAAGATTAAATTTTTTGCAAACGGGCAGCAATACAAATTATAAATCAATCACGTATGATGGAGCGACTTTATTTTTGGATGGCAATTGCAGGGACGCTGACACTGTGGACGGAAAACATGCCAGTGACATTATAGGTCTGATACCAAGCAGCATAGCGTCTTATGTAACAGCGCATAAAGAAGAACTTAGAGGCCCCCAGGGCCCCAAAGGTGATACGGGGGCAAGAGGGGCTACAGGCGCAACAGGCGCTCAGGGACCTAAAGGCAATACGGGCGCCACGGGGCCTCAAGGACCCCAAGGCCCCCAGGGTCCTAAAGGTGACAAAGGAGATCCCGCAACTAATACATGGCGAACATGTCAGGACAATCTAAACTCACAAAGCACAGTGGACTGCCTATCAGCCAAACAAGGATACCTACTGGCAAGAGGCTCTGCCAGGGATAATACAAAATTGCCTTTATCTGGAGGTAAACTCACAGGGAACTTAAATATTGGCGATAAACTATGGCTTGACGCCAACAACGAAGGGGGCAATGTAAAGTTTGCCGCTCCGGACGGGACACAGTGGGAGATGGACGCTTATAATGGAAACCTGCGGATATTCACCCACGCAAATAATGTAAAAACTGGCTTTACCATAGACAAAGCAGGAAGAGTGAGGTTTGATAGCGGGTGCTACGATTTTGTTGCATTAGCAAGAGATAGGATATTTATTGAGTTTCAGAGTGCTGTCGCCAATACACCGTCTTTTGGCAGCATTCACCGTGGTAGCGGTGTCAATCAAGATATGTTTTGGGATTGCTATCAAGGCTCTATATACTTAAGGGTTGGTACTGGTGCCGAAGGCGTAGGCATCCAGGACACATCGGCAAAGTTCAAGCCTATTTTTGCCAGCGCCTTTACAGTAAACTCTTCTAAACGTTACAAGGAGCACATCAGCCCCATTACAGACAGTAGAGCCAAAGCAATACTGGATGTGGATGTAGTCACTTATGACTATAGGGACGGCGTAGTGTCTGAAGAGAGCCGATATGACCGTACAGGCGTTGAGGCGGAAAAAGTGGCGCAAATCATACCTGAAGTAGTTACATACAAAGCAATCGAAGGTGAAAAGGTGCCTGACGGAGTGGATTATTCCCGGTTTGTGCCCTATATTATCAAAACCATTCAAATACAGCAAAAACAGTTGGATGCTCAGAAAGAACAGATAGAAAGAATGGAGAAGGAAATAAATAGTCTAAAGAATTTATGATATAAATGTGATTGTTTCATAATAGGGCAGAAGAGGTTAAATCTCTTCTGCCCTATTTTTTACGACTTTAATAATTCTGATAACAAGATTTGAACTTATCTAGGACACCGAACGCCTACCAGAAAAACATCATATAGGATTGTTTTCTTATACAAATGTTTGTTTACTTGCTTTACCTTTTTTGTTTTTCAGACCGCATACATGGGTGCCATGTCCATTGTTGTCATACATATGGTTTCTATGTCCTACAAAGTCTCGAAATTCTACCATTCTCCCCATCAAATCCGGATGACTGCTCAATCCTGTATCCAACACTGCAATTGTCACGCCACTGCCATCTATTCCACTCTCCACATTTCCTGCCACCATTTTTCTCACACGCTGCATAATAAAAAAGTTCCTGGCATATACTTTTACTCCATTGTATGCCAGGAACTTTCCCTATGTTCACTTTCCCATTTATCTATTGATTCCCTGTCTTTTCTTACACCTTGCCAGGAAAAGAATCAGCCCAGTCAATATTGCCCCAATACCAATCCACACTTCCATCCGCTGCCACAAAGGGCCTTTATTTACTGCTTCTTCCCCCTGCAACAGGTATGGGTCAGATTTTATATCGCCCGGCGCAGCATTCTGGTTTGCCATAGACACCTCTGTTTCAATGGGCGCTGCCGTAGCCGAATCCCCTGTTCCATATAACGCAAGCTGCGATACATAATTTAACCGAAACCGTATTACATCCCTTCCATTGTCAGAGCTTTGCTCCAAAGGAATATCCACTGCCTGACCGTTTCTGTCCAGTCCCAAAAGCCTCAGTCTCTGCCCTTTCAAAGAATCCGGCACCGGCAAAGTCACTGTCAACGCCTGCGTCCCCAAATCCGTCAGCGGAATCATGCTATCATCCACGAATTCCAGATCGTATAAAATTCCGTTTACCGGCATTGATTCCTGGAACGCGCGTAAGAACGCCTCTTCCATTTCCTTACTTTCCTGCAAAGCGCCAAAGGAAAGTATGTAGCTTTTGTCTGCTTCTTCCAGCACTGCCGATATGCTGCCATCCATACCTGACACCACAACCCCCGGTGTCTGTACCAAATCACTTTCATATTCACGATACTCTCTGTTAGAAAGTCTCGAAGCAGAACTTTCATAGGTATGCTCCGGCTCCTCCCCCTGGTAATTCAGCCATACATTGTCAAAGGCTTTTATCCCCAATTTCTTTATGGATGAGGGCAAAGTGACACTGCTCATCAAAGTACTGATTCCACTGAAAGCCCTGTCCTTAATTTCCTCCACACCCTGCCCAAAACGAATTTGCCTTAACTGACTGCATCCTTCAAAAGCCCCTTCTCCAACAACACGAAGACTATCCGGAAACGATACACTCTTTATCTCCTCATGATCTTTAAATGCTTCCCCCGCAATGACACGTACTCCCTCAGGAATCTCCACATTCAGAAAACTTCCTCTGTACGCAATCAGTACGCCTCCTTCTATCAGAAAATCCCCCTCACCAGTTTGACCGGATAGGAAATTCTCAACCCATGGCGTATATGAAAATGCTTTTGGCTCCACACACATGACTGTATCAGGAAGCATGACACTTCCCAGTGACCCACAATGGTAAAACGCGCCATAACCTATCCGCTCTGTTCCCTTTGGCAACGATACCGCGGACAGAGAACTTCTGGCAAAGGAAAGCTGTCCAATCTCTCTGATTCCTTCAGGCAATGCCAGACTTACCAAACCCATATTGCCATAATATGCCTGGTCTGCCACCACTTCCCCGTCCACAATCGTATATTTTGGTATTCTTCCGCTTCCCATCATATCCGCAAGCGGGGGCATTTCCGGCTCGGATATACCGTCATATACCGGCAATACCCATCCATTCATGAGAAAGACCGCTTTGTTGTTCACAATCTGTGTACTTCCCAGCATGGCCTCCACCGGTTCAGGTGTGGGCGCAGGGGTCTCAGCCGGAATCTCTGAAGGGCCGGGGACATATGTTTGCTCAAATTCCTCCCGTTCCTTCTGACGCTGATGAAAGGCTTCCGCATAATCCGCTGCTATGGTATGTTCTTCAGCATGTATGGTAAGATTCTCACAGCCGTCAAAAGCCGTCTCATGTATTGTCACCGTCTGACCGGGAATACTGATATCCGTCATGTTACTACAATTCCCAAATGCCTGAATGCCAATACTTGTGACATTTTCTGGAATTGTCATCTGCTTTAGACCTTCACATCCGGCAAAAGCATAATCCCCCACCTCAGTGAGGCCCGTTCCCAGAACCACCGTATCCAGGTTATCACATCCCCAGAAGGCATAAGGATCTATACGTTTCACAGACTTGGGAATCACCACCAGCTCTATATCCTTATTGTTCTCAAATGCCCCCCGGCCTATAACCTCCACCGTTTCCGGAAGCGTCACATTGGTATCCGGCCCACGATATTTAACCAAAGTAGCTCCACTCATCTTAAAATCGGTAGAATATGCCGCATCTGCCTTCCACACAGGAAACTGACTAATTACCAGTGCCAGCAAAATCATCAGCACTCCCGAAAAGCGCAATTTTCTCACTAATATATGTCCTCGTTTCATAATCTACCCCCACAAAAGCATATGGCGCATGGCATACCGCCCTGCGCCATATCCACTCCTGGCTGATGCCCAATATCATCAATCCATTTGTTACGGTACAGACACATCACTTACTCTGATTCTATCTGGCCTTTACCGCTACCTTTTGTTTCTTTTTCTTATTGTCTTTCTGCATAAACATAACAAATGACAAACTTGCCAGCCCAATGGACAAGAACCATTTCGGATGAATACCATCGCCGGTCTTGGGTGTACTGTCGGAAACATCTGATGTACCGCCGGAAGAAACTGCCTTACCGGTATCCACATAAATCACATAAGGTGAAAAATGTTCCGCCGTAAATGTAACACAGGAAACCCCATTAATGGTTGTAAACTTAACAGGAAGCTTATCCAGTCTGTCATTTACCACTCCCGCAACCCGGTTATTTCCTTCATAGGGAATCAGGGAATCAGGGATGGGCAAAATAAGTGTGACAGACAATCCCGTTGTATCATATATCTTCCTTGTTCCCGTGGAGTCATACAAGGAAATATCCATGGGAACATACTTGATATTATCCAGCTTCCCATACTCTGCCAGCAGCGCCTTCAATATCGCTTCCGTAGCCGCGCTGTTCTCCGAAACCTTAACCACAAAATTATCCGAGGAACCGTTGACCGTCGCATTCACAACTCCCGTATTGGAAAGTCCGTTTTTGTCAACCACCACCGAGGTACTCCCACCCACCGGCGCGTTTCCGCTGGGACGAGGTCCTGTCGTATTACTTGTACCTGTACTGTTATTTGATCCGGTGGTATTGCTTGACCCGGTGGTATTTCCGGAACCAGTACGTATTGCTTTATAATTGGCCACAAGAGCCACATCAAAATCCGGCATGGTTACTACAATGGCAGATAAATTCTTATCCGTGACAACAGTGGCCGCCGGACTGACAGTCCAACTGCTGAACTCCTGCCCCTCGGGCGGGTCATTGGCCACAACGATAATCTGCTGTCCTGGCAGATAACTGCCTGAATTGCTTCCGTTATGCACTATGAGCGAATGCATTGTCCCCGGCGTCGGACTGGGTTCTGGGTTTCCAGGATCGTCTGGATTTCCAGGACCAGGGCTGGGACTCGGCGTAGGTTCCGGAACAAAATCCACATAATTCGCCATAATCGTCACATTTGCGTCAGGCATGGTAAGTACCGTTTCTGTTTTTGTCTTATCCATCAGCACAGTATTGGCCGGAACAAAGGTCCACTCACTGAAAATCTTTCCTTCTGCCGGAGGATCCGCAGTAATAATGACCTGATCTCCTGTCTTATAGGTACCAGAACCGGAACCGCCCCGCACCGTAAGCGTATGACTTCTTGCAGGATCAGACCCGTTGCCTCCGCTGATATCCCTGAAGTCCGCAATTACAACTATATCCTCGTTCGGCATGGTAAACACAGTCTGGGGATTCGTTTTATTTAATATGGTAGAGTCGGCAAGATCCGGAAGACTGGACCAGGATACAAATTCCTTCCCTGCTTCGGGCTCATTTGCAGTAATGATAATCTTAGTTCCCGCCTGAAAACTTCCCGTCGTCTCTCCTTCCTGCATGGTACCGCCCTGTATGGTCAGCGTATGTTCCGTACCATAATCCGCAGTAGCTGTCAAATCCTTTGTAACCTGTGTCAGATCGCCGTCATTACACTTAAATCCGGTAATTCCAAACTCCTTGGCCTTCTCGACCAGTTCTTTTACTGTGGGATTATTCATTACATTTCCGCCGTTTTCCACCCACACTTCAATGGGATCAAAATGCATCCCGGAATCAACAAAAGTAACCTTCCACTGAGGCTTATTATAAACGGCTGTAAAGAACCAGGTATTCTCTGACTGAGACAGTTTCCACTCTGTCAAAATCATTTTCTCGCCGTTTTGCTCTGATTCAGACCCCACCTCCACAGGAAATACCACGTCGTTTACACTGGAATACTGCTCTTCCGCATCCACCTGGACTTCCTTCTGCTGTTCATTATCCCAATAGACGAAAATAACTTTATAAAATCTCTCTACATCCAGACTGCCTACATCAAAGCCCCACAAATCTCCGATTTGCTCGGCTACAGTCCCCTCTCCGCATCTCCAGGCCACATCGCCATAAATTCTTGGATTGCCGCTGTTATCCACAAGTCCCGTAAAGGCATCAGGTTCACATCTGATATTTCCCACGGATTTTACGGCAATATAGTTTACAGTACTTCCCTGGAATGCTCCATCCTCAAATTTGCTCAAAGTATGAGGGAATATCACCCTGTTCAGGCTTGTGGTATTCACAAAAGCCCCTCTGGGCACATTGGCTATTTTGGATTCACCCAGGTCAACTTCAAATACATTGGTTCCTTTAAAGGCATCATTGGCAAGCTCCGTCACTCCGGCAAGTTCCGAACTTTCTACATATCCCCCTGTTCTTCCTCCCAGACACTCTATCAGCTTACCCTTTTCCGTGCCGTCCGCCGCTCTTCCGTAAACAATTGATTTCTCACATACAAAATCCGGATTGTTCTGGAAGTTCACAAAACTAAGCTTATCGCAGCCAAGGAACGGAGCAATTCCCATTTCGGAAACCGTAATCGGAAGTGCCAGCTCTGTAAGCCCCTTACAATTCAGAAACGCGTAATCCCCTATTTGGGGAATGCCTTCATTGGTACCGTCTTCAAAAGAGATGCTGTTGAGCTTGATACTGCTTAAATTCTCACATCCCGCAAAGGTACCAGGATGATCCGCATTTACACTTCCGTCCGCATTCACCTGGGGCGCCGTAATTGCTTTCAGGCTCTGAGCAGTAACCGTTTTCATAATGGTTGACCCAAAGGTTGCGTCTGCGTCACATCTCTCTTTGATTAACCCTTCCCTGATGGACTGAACGCCTTCCGGCACCGACAGATTTACCGCTGCGTCAATAATCGCCTGCTGATTCGGATTAGAACCCGGATACTGAGCGCTCTGCATCGCAGCTTCGTACTCGGTCAACCCATTACTGTCCGTAGGCATTCCGGGCAGCGCAAGATATTTATACTTATCCGATGTATAAGACGCCAATCCGGAATTTCCCTGTAAAGAAGGGAAATCCACCAATTCGCTCAAATGGGTATCCTTATTGTACTGTATTGTCAAGTTCTGAGGCCATCCACTGTAATAAGTGATATACTGTGCTGCCTGACTTCCAGAAGTATAGGTGTTTGACTCATTCATGGCATATGCGTATGGCCCGAATGAAGAAGATACCGGTCCCGTAATGTGCAGTTCCGCATTGGGTGATGCCGCAGTGTTGCCCGCCTGTGTCTTAAAGGCATCGCTTCCCACCTTCACATCCATCCCGCTGTCAAAGGAATCAAAAATCACATCGGACAGATTATAGCTGCCCTGGAACGCTCTCTCACCAATGTCATTCACTGTGTTGGGAATGACAACCATTTCCATATCCATCTTGTTGGCAAATACTTCCGGTTCAAAAGAACTCACCACATGGGGGCCGATCTTTCTGGGCACTACTACTGTCCTTGCCCCTCCTGTCGTGGAATAACTATGCAGCTTATTTTCCGTAGTCACAACGAAAGTATTTGTGCTTGTGGAGCTTTTGGGCTCCGGCAAAGTAATCTCGAACAATCCCTGTTTAATGAAGTTACCGCTGGCATCCTTTCCCAGGTAGCTGAATGCGATACATTCCCTCTTGGCCGTCTCATGAATGGTGGAATTGTCCAGTCCTTCAAAATAAAACTCCTCCCCAACCATATTCTTAAATGCGGTGTAATCATTTCCCTTAGCGGTGAAATTCATGGTTGTATTCCTGGTTGCCAGATATTCCAGTGAATTACACCCGCTGAAAATGGCCACATCCACATCCTTGGTATACCCATCCGGAAACGTCACGGACTGCAAAATTTCACAGTCTTTAAAGACATCATTTCCCACTTCCTGCAACAGATTACTGTTTGTTCCGCTTACATCTGTTCCATGACTGCAAAGATCCACCTCACGTAATTTCATACAACCCTGAAAAACAGAGTCGCCTATTTTTCTCACACTCCAGGGCATTTTAAAACTTGCCAGCTGTGTACAGCCCATAAAGGCCTTCTTGCCAATTCCCGTCAGAGGACAGTTTAAACTCAGGGAAATATTTTGTAACTGAATACAATCCTTAAACGCGCCTTCCGCAATACAGTTGAGACCGTTTTCCAGTGAAATGCTTGTGACACCGGCGCCGCTGAAAGCATACTTTCCAATGCCCTTGAACTCAGGTCCTACCGACAGCGTTACAATATTGGCCTGGCCGCTGAATACGCCCTCTTCTTCCCTGGTAACATCATGAATCTTGCCTTCCGCATCCACATACTGATCCCCAATATATGTGACCACAGCATTTTCAATTCTCTGATAATCCTGACTGGCAGCAACACGTATGAAACCGTCATTGGCACTGGGGACAATGGTGGTATCGCTTGGCTTTCCAGGGTCCACATTTGAATCATAGTACAATTCTTCTCTGTCCAGTTTCTCCCATGGGGCGTCCCCTGAATCCGCCATGGAACAGGGCCGATATGGTCCCACTTCAAACTCCACAGTGATATACTTTGTGCCGTCCTGTTCGGTTCCTTCACCTATTTTCTCATAATAGTCAGGCTTTTGCCCCAGGGTCAGCTTCTGAAAATCCGCCTCTGAGTACTTTTGCGTAGCTCTCTCCCTGTAAAAAAGGAAATTGCCTATCTGCCCTACCGCCACATAACCTTCAAAAGTACCCTGGGTAGGGTTATACTGCTTATAGGCATCCACCGTATTAGGAATGGTAAACGTCTCCCCGGCCACATATCCCGGCTGATATCCCACAATAACCGCCACACGCCTTGTTCCGTCCAGGACATATGCAAACTGAAGCACCTTATCCTTTGAAGTATAAATGGGCGCATCATCAGGAATCCTTGGAATGGTACTCTCAACCTCCACATTGACTGTGGTTCCCGCCTCCAAAGCCCTGCCTGAGCCGCCGGTTCCATCGTCCTCACCGGCTGCCTGCAAATTATCCACAGGAATCGCAGCCACCACAAGCGCGGTTGCCATGAACAAAGCCCCCAATGTCTTGCGGACAGACCTTTTCAGCCGCCTCTTTTTCTTGCTATTCTTCGCTTCTTTCACAGTACCAGCCATTTTCTTACTCCTTTGCGATCTTTTTAGCCACTACAACAAAACGCCCGTTTGTCTCCTGATAATCACAGGTGGAAAGGGTCAGAAGCTGATCTCCATACTCAGCCGTCACTCCCGTATCATAAAGGGACATGGCAGCCATCTCCTGCATATTGGATTCAAACTCCTGCTCGCTGTTCGCGTCTATAAACTGATAATATTTGAAAACAATCTCTGTCTCCTTGTACACCCTGGAACGGAACACATACATCACCTGGTAAGTTCCCTTTTCATATATTGTATCAAAACTTATGTATGGATGTTCCTTATAATAGGATTCGTATTGATATGAATCCAGCTTTCCGAACATCTTGCCGTTTTTCATATGATGCCCATACAATATGTAATTTGTGCTGGGCTTGATGACATCACAGTCCTTATCCATAAAAATGGCCCCGTTAATGTCATGTTCCTCATTTGCGTTGTGGTCAAGGTAGTACTCATTATTCTCTGTCTGCATCACAGGATAGTTTATATTTGTATCGTCAATTTTTATCCATCCAATAAGTCTTTTATTGGTTTTTAATAATTTTTTATATTCATCCAGCACTTCTTTCACAGCAGGCGTATCATCCAGGGTATAAAGCGGACCTTCCGGAGCTGCCGAAGCAGTAATGACAGCATTGTCGCCGCCCTTCAATTCATTCATCTCCCGATAAGCGCTTTCTGTTCTGTAATTATAGAAGGAATACACGCCAAAGTATCCAAGGCAGAGGATTGCCACCACACTGCTTATCCTTACTATCAGCTTCCTGCGCCTCTCTTGTTGTAACAGTACCTCCTCCACCGCCTCATCCAATACCTTGTTCCCACCGGGCGGCCCAGATGCCGAAACTGTCTGCCCCTGTCTCGCATGACCTGTCTGCCCGGATACCTTACCGGGCATTGCCCTTTCCGCCGGCCTGGTGGCTTGTGTGCCGCCGGATTTTGTCACTTTTCCTCCTGTGGGTTTGGGAGGATCATCACGTATCACCTTTCTTGCTGTCCTGCCTTTTTTTTCGGAAGCCTTTTGAGTTAATCCCTCCACCTCTTCCATAAAATCCTGTCCCAGGAGGGTCAGAAATTTATATTTTCCGCTCTGTAACTGCGCATATAGAGCTTCCAGTTCCTTTTTGTTCTTAAAATCCGTACCTGCCCGAAGCCTGTCTATGATTTGCTTATCGTGCTTTGCACGGGCAATATCGCTGTCTGTGCGAAACTGCCTGCCTTCCACCGTATAAACCTTCTGTTCCATAATCCTTCCTTCATATATTATCTACTCTCACATACTATTTTACTATATATTGAAATTATTGCAAGCCCTTTTCCAAGATGTGGTATAACTATTGCTGTTCCCCATTCTCTTATGGTAACATGCCTGCTTCAAAATAGCAAGTCCTCCCCAAAGGAACTCTTTTATAAATTTCCGCATCAAACCCTGGAAACATTGACATGCCCCAATGCATACAATAAAGCATAAATATCCTTTGGAGGAAAAAAACATGAGTGATTTAACTGCTACAAATTGTGGCTGCTCTAACGATTCCTGTGGCTGCGGATGCAGCCAGAACAATGGCTGTGGATGCAGCCAGAACAACGGCGGCGGATGCAACAGCTGGATTTGGATTATCCTGTTGCTGTTCATGTGCGGCGGCAACAACAGCTGTGGATGTGGCAACAGCTGCGGATGTAACAGTGGCTGCGGCGGAAGTTTCTTTGGCGGAAATAACGGCTGCGAATGGCTCATCTGGATCCTGCTGCTTTCCTGCTTCTGCGGCAACGGCTCCGGCTTCAGCTTCGGCAATAGCTGCGGATGCGGTAACAACTGCGGATGCGGCAATAACTGCGGCAACAATTGTGGCTGTGGCTGCTAAGTTCTAGCGCCACAACAGGCTCCCTGGGAAACATTTCCTTCCGGGAGCCTGTTTCCCGTAAGATATAATCATTCATAAGCGTCGCCACACCTACATAGAATAAAAGTAATCATTCTTGTCCCGAAAGGAGCGCGTCGCTATGGAGGACCAGGGTACCAAATCAATTGCCACATTTGATTCTCTTTTTACAACAAACCGTATCCGTATATTAAAAATACTTCTGCCCAGGCTTGCCCCGGAACAGCAATATGGTTTTGCAGTTTACATAAAGCTGCTGGAATTACAATATACCCTTTCCCTCCTGCGCAGGCACACGGAGAAACCATTATTTGAGAACACAAAGCAATTGTCCGCCAATTTTTTCCAGGGCGATAACAATGATACAATAAGCCTTTTGGATGAGCTTCTTCCCTTCAGCAGCCCAGAGGGACGGGCCAAGATTGAGAATATGAAAAACATGCTGATAAATATGAAAAAGATGCAGGAAATGATGGAAATGATACAAATGATACAGGAACTCTTCCCTGAGGGGATGGGGAGTGATAATCCCATGGACTTTTTTACAGGAATGGGAGGAATGGGAGGCATGCCAGACATGTCCGGCACACAGGGTATGGATATCGCTTCGCTTTTTCAAATGTTCGGCGGCGGCTCCCCGGGTCCTGTACCTCCCCAAACTTCCGATGACACCACGCAACAATAATTAAAAAGGAGCATATATGGAAAATGAATCCAGACCTGCCTGGATGGCAGATCCTCTAGTAAGTGAAATACCCAGACAAAAGCTTGATTTTCTGGGAAGGCTATTCGCTGACGGCCATGGCAAGAGCCAAAAAGAAATGATGGCCTACCTGATGCCCATGATGAAAAAGGCCAAACAGGAAAATCTGACGTTCACTCCCCAGGAGATGAGTGCCGCCATTGCGGCCATCAAAAAGCACAGCAGTGAGGAAGAGTTAAAACAAATTGATCAGATATTGAAAAAAAGCGGACACAACGCCCCCTCTCCTCAACCGCCTGAAGCTTAACCATTATACGGGCATTTATCAATCAAAGACCCCGCTGCAAGCAACGGGGTATCAAGCTTGTAACGCCCCAAGGGGCGGGGTATTTGACCCTCGCGGCATTCGCCAACTGTCCGTGCAAGCACGGCCGCTTGGCTCATTGCCCGCGGGAATAAAATAATGAAGGTTAAAAACGCAAACCGCCAAAGCGATTTGCGTTTTTTATGACATTTTTCAAAAATTATTCGTCTCCCGAATTCTCAGCCACCTTGGAAGCCCTGGCAGCAACTTCCTTCTCCTGTACATCGGATGGCGCCTGCTCATAGCGGACAAATTCATAGGAATATTCTCCACGTCCTCCTGTCATGGAACGAAGTTCTGTACAATATCCATACAGACTGCTTTGAGGAATCTCTGCTTCAATGACCTGTTTGCCGCCCTGCAAAGGATTCATTCCCAATACACGGCCCCTCCTCTTGTTCAGATCTCCCATCACATCTCCCGTATAAGCATCAGGAACCGTCACCTTCAGGGACGCAATCGGCTCCAGCAATACAGGATGCGCCTCCATAAATCCCTTTTTAAATGCCTGAATGGTAGCCATTTTAAATGCCTGCTCGGAAGAATCCACCGGATGATAAGATCCGTCATATAGTACTGCCTTCACACCCACTACCGGATACGCTGCCAAAGGTCCCTTGAGCACGGATTCCTGTAATCCTTTTTCCACTGCAGGGAAGTAATTTTTGGGAACTGCGCCTCCCACCACTTCCTGCTCGAATACAAAGGGCTTCTCCAAATCCTCTGACGGGCCGAAACGCATCTTCACATGTCCGTACTGTCCATGTCCGCCGGACTGCTTTTTATACTTATGCTCCACATCCGATTGCTTCTTGACAGTCTCTCTGTAGGCTACCTTGGGCCGATCCAGTTCAACTTCCACTTTATACTCATTCAAAAGACGGCTTACCACCACTTCCAGATGCTGATCTCCCATACCATAGAGCAATGTCTGCCTGTTTTCAGCGTCATTTACCACTTTCAGCGTCAAATCTTCGTGGGTCATTTTCTGTAATGCCTGAGAAATCTTATCCACATCCCCTTTGTTTTTGGGTTTATAGCGCATGGATGTATAAGGAGTGGATATTTCAAACTTACCGAATTTTAACGGTGTAACCTTTGTAGCCAGACTGTTGCCCGTCCTGGCAGCGGTCAGTTTTGCCAGCGCGCCTATATCCCCTGCGTGAAGCTCCGGAACTTCCAGTGGCTTATTCCCCTGCATTACATATAGTTTGCCTATTTTCTCTTCTATGTCCCGATCAACATTATAGATCATGTCATCGGTCTTCAATACGCCGGAATTCACCTTAATCAGCGAATACTTACCAATAAACGGATCTACAATTGTCTTCCAGATATAGGCGGATTTGGCCTTGGAGAAATCATAATCCGCATTATAGATTTCGTTGGTCTTCATATTGATACCCGCAACCTTTCGGTTCTCCGGGCTCGGCATATATTTTACAATATCATCCAATAAGGTATACACGCCCTGACAAAGTGTATTGGAACCCATGGTCATGGGGAAAATACTGCACTCGCAGACATTTGTCCGCAGCGCCGCCCTGATTTCAGCCTCTGAAAAAGTTTCCCCGCCGAAATAGCGCTCCATCATTTCCTCGCTGGTCTCCGCAACAGCCTCCATCAATGTGTCACGGCACAGTTCCAGATTTGCCCTGTTATATTCGGGTATCTCGCATTCCACAACTTCCTTTCCCTGCCAGCGATATCCTGTCTCTGAAACCACATTCACATAACCGACAAATTTCTCTTCCTCACGAATGGGCAGGTTAAACGGCGCCATTTTCTTTCCGTACAGATTGGTCATATCTTCCACCACCTGCCGGAACGAAGCGTTATCCACATCCATATTTGACACATATACAAACCTGGGCAGCTTATATTTCTCGCAAAGTTCCCACGCCTTCTGTGTCCCCACTTCAATACCGGATTTACCATTTACCACGATAATGGCAGCACCGGCTGCGCTGACAGCCTCCTCTGTCTCACCCACAAAGTCAAAATATCCAGGCGCATCTATTATATTAATCTTTACTCCTTCCCATTCAAGCGGAATAATGGAGGTATTAATGGAAAAGTGACGCTTTTGTTCTTCTTTGCTGTAATCGCTCAGGGTATTGCCATCGGGCACCCTACCCATTCTGGATGTAATACCGGACAGATACGCAAAAGCTTCGGCCAGGCTGGTTTTGCCGCTTCCGCCATGCCCCAGCAATACCACGTTACGTATCTTGTCAGTTGTGTAAACTTTCATATGACTTTCCTCCAATTTTATGTAATTTGGGTATTTCGACCTGACAAGGACAACTGTTTCAATTCCCATACGTCTATTTTACTAAAATTCTCCGGTTTAATCAAGCTTTTATTGTAATCTTTTATAATTTATCAAGGTGATTGAGTATGCCCACTTGCTTTTCATGCTTTAAAGTGGTATTGTGTAACAGTGGTCACAGCATTTTGAAGCTAACCGCAAATAAACAATGAAGAGGTAAAATCAATGGCACACTTAACCTGTGGTTTCATCGGACTTGGCCTGATAGGCGGTTCCATCGCCAAAGCTTTGAAGCAGTCCGACGCTGCTATCAAAATCATTGCCTTTGACACCAATAAGGACACTCTCCTGCTTGCCCACAAGGAAGGTGTTGCGGATATCATAACGGAACAGATGGATGAAAACTTTTCTCAATGTGATTATTTGTTTCTCTGCGCTCCCGTACAGAAGAATAACTCCAATCTGTCCTCCATAAAGGAAATTACAAATCCCCACTGTCTCATCACCGATGTTGGAAGCGTAAAAACAGCCATCCATGAAGCGATTTGCTCCTTCGGGCTGGAATCCCGTTTCATTGGCGGACATCCCATGGCAGGCAGCGAACGAATGGGATATATCAATTCCAAAGCCTCCCTTTTGGAAAACGCCTATTATATACTTACTCCCACCGCTTCTGTCCCCGGGACAAAACTGGAGGAATATCGAAACCTGGTTTTGGCAATGGGTGCCATTCCCCTTGTGCTGGATTACCGGAAACATGATTATGTGACAGCGGCAATCAGCCATTTGCCCCATGTCATTGCCTCCTCCCTGGTAAATTTAATCCATGACAGTGATTCTGAAGATGGCATCATGAAAATGGTGGCAGCCGGGGGCTTCAAAGACATTACGAGAATTGCCTCCTCTTCGGCGCAGATGTGGCAGCAGATTTGTCTGACCAACGGCAGTAATATCTCTTCTCTGCTCACGGAATATATCAAAACCCTGATGTTTTTCCAAAAGGCAATTGAGGAAGGGGACGAGACAGTTCTTTACCAACTGTTTGACGGCGCGCGTATTTACAGAGACTCTTTTATCAATGTATCCAGCGGCCCCATCAAAAGCTCCCATCGTATTTATGTAGATATCGCAGACCATGCAGGCACTCTGGCCAGTGTCACCTCACTGCTTTCAGACCATTTGCTTAATATCAAAAATATAGGCATTACACATAACAGGGAATCCGAGGATGGCGTACTGAAATTGGAATTTTATGATGAGACCGCAATGACAAAAGCGGCGAATGTCCTGACACAGGCCGGCTACTCTGTAACGGCCTGTTCCTGAACGGCAGCATCAGGCTGCTGAGACAGACAGCGCAGGAAAAACATTTCACCTTTGCCGTGAAATATTTTTCCTGCGCTTTTTTTGAATATTTCCCCTTATCCCTTGGAACATGCCCACGACACAAATACAAAACAACATGCCGAAAGCACCTCCGCAGGTATCCAACAGCACATCCAGAGGACTTGCGTACCTCCCTGGCACAAAATACTGATGAATTTCATCCCCTGCGGCAGACAGAAATACCCACCCCACCGTCAGCAGATACAGTTTTTTTCCTCTGCATAGCCACTGACTCCAAAGTACAAATACCAATACTCCCATGTAGGCATATTCCGCAAAATGCGCAGACTTCCTCACCAGATGTTCCCAACTGTCCCGGAGACTCACCATTTTTTCCTCACTCCATTTGTTTCCTGAAAGTGAATTGGCAATCTCCACCCCTTTCTGTGTAATCCGCTGGCTGATGGATGAGGATGCGTCTCCGTCCTGAGCAGAAAAATGAAAAATCATATAATATAGCATCAGCAGCAAAACAACCGCAACGCAGGTAACAACATACCGGCGCCCTGTCCCTTTATCCGTCGTTTTTTCTCTCCCTATCATTGGCGCTCCCATCCATTCCTGTCAGAAAATCAGATAATCAGCATAGCATCTCCAAAACTGAAAAACCTGTATCGCTCCCCAATGGCCTCCCGATAAGCATTCAGGACATTCTCCCGGCCTGCCAGGGCAGATACCAGCATCACCAGGGTAGATTCCGGCAAATGAAAATTTGTAATCAATCCATCCAACACTTTAAAACGATACCCCGGATAAATAAAGATTTCCGTGTCGCCCTTTCCCCCATGCACAATTCCCTTTTCATCCGCTGCGCTCTCCAAAGTACGGCAGCTGGTGGTTCCCACACAGATCACACGCCCGCCCCCTGCCTTTGTATCGTTAATCACAGCCGCCGCTTCTTCCGACACCTGATAGTACTCCGAATGCATATGGTGCTCCAACACATTTTCTTCTTTCACAGGCCGAAAAGTGCCCAACCCAACATGAAGCGTCACATAGACAATCCGCACACCCATTTCCTCAATCAGTGCTAAAAGCTCCCTGGTAAAATGAAGTCCTGCCGTTGGAGCCGCCGCCGATCCTTCATATTTTGCGTATACGGTCTGGTACCGATTTCTATCCTTCAGTTTGTGCGTAATATAAGGGGGCAGGGGCATTTCACCAAGCTTGTCCAATACTTCCTCAAATATTCCTTCATAAGAAAAATGAATGAGACGATTGCCCTCTTCCACTGTGTCAAGCACTTCTGCTTGCAGCAAACCATTTCCAAAAGACAGTTTTGTCCCCGGCCGACATTTTTTACCCGGTTTCACCAGAGTTTCCCATACATCGCCCCTCTGCCGTTTCAGCAGCAGCACTTCCACATGCGCGCCGGTTCCTTCTCTTTCTCCCAAAAGTCTTGCCGGAATCACCTTGGTATCGTTAAGCACCAGACAATCCCCAGGAGACAAAAAGGATATGATATCACGAAATCCACGATGTGATACTGCCCCGGACTGTCTGTCCAGCACCAGAAGCCTGGAGGAGGCACGCTCCTCCAATGGTTCCTGGGCTATAAGTTCCCGGGGCAGTTCAAAATAAAAATCTGATTTATTTAATGTCTGCCGGTCAATGCGCTCTGAAGACACCTCCATCACATAGACGCTCCTTCCGCAAAGGCCATATAACCACGATATGCTTCATATATATCCGCTTTGCTGGTAGCTTCCCAGGGCGCATGCATATTCAATACTGCCACGCCGCTGTCAATTACATTCATTCCATAGAGTGCCAGAATATAAGCAATGGTTCCGCCGCCGCCCACATCCACTTTCCCTAATTCCGCAGTCTGATACGCAATCTTTTTCTCATCCATAATACTGCGCAAGTGAGCAATATATTCCGCATTTGCGTCATTGGAACCGGATTTTCCTCTGGAACCGGTAAATTTGTTGAATACCATTCCCATTCCAAGAAATGCCGCGTTTTTCTTTTCAAAACAGGAAGCATAGGAAGGGTCAAATCCTGCGCTCACATCCGAAGACAGCATACAGCTGCGCGCCAGACACCTTCTCACATTCAGCTCACTGTATTCTCCGCATGCGTTCATCAATTCCGCAATAGCGTTTTCAAAGAAACGGGACTGCATACCCGTTGCGCCTACGGAACCTATTTCTTCTTTATCCACAAGAATACAGCAGACTGTCCTGTCAGTTTCTTTCAGATCCAGCATAGCCCGAAGAGAAGTGAATGCGCATACCCTGTCATCCTGTCCATAGGCCAGGATCATACTGCGGTCAAATCCTGCTTCCCTTGCTCTGCCCGCCGGCACAATTTCCAGCTCCGCAGACAGAAAATCCTCTTCTTCTATTCCATAAGTATCTTTCAATATATTCAGAATTCCTGTTTTGACCACTTCTTTTGCCTTGGCTTTGCTGTCTTCCTCTTTCTCTGCGGCACCCTGTTCCTTATCCGGGTCATTTTTGATTACAATGGGCCTGCTGCCAATAATCAAGTCAAGGGCTTCTCCTTCAATCACTTTGGCCGCCTTTTTCTCCAGCTGTTCCCCTGCCAAATGAATCAGCAAATCAGATATGAAAAATACCGGATCGTCCTCATCCTCGCCAATATTCATCTCCAATATGGTTCCGTCTTTTTTTACCACAACACCATGAATGGCAAGAGGAAGCGCCACCCACTGATATTTCTTCACTCCGCCATAATAATGTGTGTCAAGATAGGCAAATCCTCCCTCTTCATATAGAGGATTCTGTTTTACATCCAGCCTGGGACTGTCAATATGAGCCCCTAAAATATTGATACCCTCTGCCAATGGTTTCTTTCCCAGCTGAAACATTACAATGGACTTCTCCATCCACACACTGTAAACCTTATCACCTGTATGAAGTGTCTGACCATTCTGTATCACTGCTTCAAGCTCCTGATACCCTTCTTCCTCCAGAAGATTCGCAATCCAGTCAACACATTCCCGCTCAGTTTTCCCATTGTCCAGAAATTCTCTGTATTCCTTGCTCAGTTCTTCCAATTCCATCAGCTGTTCTTCATTATAGGTCTCCCATGCGTTCTTTTTCTCCATTTTCCTTCCTTTCCTTTCACAACACCCTGCCTTGAATTTGATTCCCTGCGCTTTGGCGCACTTGGAATCAGAAGTTGACACAATGCCCTTCTGTGTCAACATTGTACCATGATTTTGTGCGCTTCTTCGGGCAGAGACCCGAAAAACCTTCTGTTTTTCGGGTTCGCTTCGCTTGCCAAATGTCCAAAGAAGCATCTGCTCAAACAAGTTTGGCAGTTGCTTCTTTGGACGCTTGGCTCTGCCCTTTGCAGACATTGTACCATACAATTTATGCGCTGTAAATGTCCCCACAGACGATTGCTGTTTCTCTTTTTTCAAGAGCGCCAGTTCCTTGCTACTGCCGCAATTCAATCCCCAGCTGTTCCAATCCATTTAAAATCTTTTTCATTGCAGCATTGACATCGCTCTCTTCCAATGTCCTGTCTTTTGCCCGAAAGGTAACGGAATATGCAACAGACTTAAATCCCTGCTTAATCTGAGCCCCCTCATATATATCAAAAAGCTGGCAAGACTCCAAAAGCTTACCGCCCCTCTGAAGAATCACATTTTCAATGTCACCGGCCAAAATATTCTTTGGCACCACCATACTGAGGTCCCGACTCACGGAAGGATATTTGGCAATTCCTTCATATTTTCTGTCAAAAGTAGTGAAAGGAATTAAATTGGGCATATCCAGAACCGCAATATACGCCTTTGTTCCAATCCCATAATTATCCAGCACTTCAGGATGAACCTCTCCCAGATAGCCTACCAAAACCCCATCATATCTTATCTCTGCCTGACGGCCGGGATGCAGGAAGGGTTTTCCGCTGTCAGGAGTATAGGAAGGTTTCTTATGCATACCCACTGCCGCAAAAAATTCCTCCGCAACCCCCTTCATAACATAGAAATCCCCTTCTCCATAAAATCCCAGAGTAAACTGCATCCTTTCCTCCGGCAGTTCAGTCAGGGGAAGCTTTCCAGGAAGGTAGACATTACCCAACTCATACAATTTTACATCTTTATTCCGTCGATTGTAATTTATAGCCAGACTGCTCAGCATCCCATGCAGCGGCAAAGTTCTCATAATGGAATAATCTTCTCCCAGGGGATTGGATATGGTAACTGTCCGCCGCAAAACGTCATCTGCCGGCAGCAAAAGCTTGTCAAAAACTCTGGGACTCTCAAAAGAGAAGTTCATTCCCTCTGAAAAACCACAATATTCCGCAATATCCCGGGCTTTTTGCTCAATACGCAGCTTATATGACAGCTTTCCTGTCATTGCTTCCCCTGATGGCA
Organism: uncultured Acetatifactor sp.; assembly: GCA_910586435.1. Lineage (GTDB taxonomy): Bacteria > Bacillota > Clostridia > Lachnospirales > Lachnospiraceae > Acetatifactor. The sequence goes on from CAJUGT010000001.1 coordinate 34,583, forward strand.
GCGTATCCGGCACCTTGTCATAGCCAAAAAACCGTACCACCTCTTCCGCAATATCGGCATCGCAGGTTAAGTCCTGTCTGAAATAAGGAATCACAAGCTCAATACTTCCGTCCTCCTTTTTCACAGTGCCAATGTCCAGTCTTCCGAATATTTCAAGCATTTCTTCTTCCGAAATACTTGTTCCCAGAAGTTTATTATATTTCTCCGGCCGAAACGGCAACACTTTTTGCTCTGCCATGGGCTCCGCAATGTCTACCATTCCCCCCACTACCTCGCCACAGCCCAATTCCTCTATCAGCTGGCAGGCACGATTTATGGCGTCCTCCGCATTATGGGGTTCCAGCCCCTTCTCAAATTTACCGGAAGCATCGGTGCGCAGGCCAATCCTTTTGGCGGATTTTCTGATATTGGGTCCATTGAAAGTCGCAGCTTCAAACAGCACCGTATGCACATCATCGGTGATTTTGGAATTTTCTCCGCCCATAATGCCCGCAATGCCAATTTCCTTCTCAGCATCGCAAATCATCAACACTTCCCCGTCCAGTTTTCTCATCTGACCATCCAATGTCTGGAACTCATCCCCATCATTGGCACGGCGAACAATAATTTTATGTCCCGCAATGGTATCCAGATCAAAGGCATGCATTGGCTGCCCATATTCTTCCATCACATAATTGGTAATATCCACCAGGTTGTTGATGGGGCGAATACCGCTGGCTGCCAACCTTCTCTGCATCCATTGGGGCGAAGGTCCTATCTTAATATTTTTGCAGACTCTGGCGCAATACCTGGGACACAAATCCTTGTCACGCACTTCCACACTGACATAATCATTTACGTCTTCGTCATTTCCAACCATCTTCACTTCCGGCGGCACAAACGTTTTTCCAAAAGTTGCCGCAGCCTCCCTGGCAACTCCCAACACGCTGTAGCAGTCCACCCGATTGCTGGTAATTTCATATTCAAACACCGTGTCATGAAGCCCCAGCAGTTCCACTGCGTCCGCTCCCACTTCCACATGGCTTTTTCCGTCCTTTTCCGAAGAGACCTCCTTTGAAGAGACCTCCTTTGAAGAGACTTCCCCATCACAATCCGATTCTCTCTCGAAAATATAGATTCCCTCTTCCGGCGCTTCAGGATACATAGTCCTGTCGGAACCCAGCTCTTCAATGGAACACATCATCCCATTTGACGGAATTCCTCTCAGCTTCCCCGCTTTAATAGATATACCGTCCTCGGGCAGCGGTCCTCCGTCATGCCCTCCGGCCACTTTTCCTCCATTCAACACCACCGGCACCTTATCCCCTACTTTCACATTGTTAGCTCCGGTAACGATTTGAATGGTCTCCGAACCAATATTCACCTGGCACACTATAAGCTTATCCGCGTCCGGATGCTTTTCGATGGCATCAATCTGGCCTACAACAATCTTCTCCAGATTTTTGTCTTTTCTGTCAAAACCCTCCACCTTTGTGCCAGACAATGTCATTTTGTCACAATATTCCTGATCCGAACACTCCAATTCGGGTACATACGCCTTAATCCATGATAATGCAGTATTCATGTCATTTCATTCCTTTCCTGAGTTTCATATAAACACCTTGTGACACCACAAACGGAACATAAAAATGTTCAACTTCGCTAAAATTGTCTGAGAAATCTTATATCATTTTCATATAATAAACGCATATCGTCAATCTCATACTTCAGCAAAGCGATTCTTTCCAGCCCTATGCCAAAGGCAAAACCTGTATATTCCTCCGGATCAATCCCACTCACTTCCAATACATGGGGATGCACCATACCACAGCCCAAAATCTCAATCCACCCGCTTCCTTTGCAGAAGCGGCAGCCCTTACCACCACATTTGAAGCAGCTCACATCCACCTCGGCACTGGGCTCCGTAAAAGGAAAATGATGAGGTCTGAATTTTACTTTTGTGTCTTCACCGAACAATGCCCTGGCAAATTCCGCCAATGTCCCCTTTAAATCGGCAAATGTTATATTTTTATCCACCACAAGCCCTTCTATCTGATAGAAACAGGGAGAATGTGTCGCATCCACTTCATCCGAACGGAATACCCTGCCCGGGGCAATCATCCTGATAGGCAATCTTCCCTTTTCCATTTCATGTACCTGTACGCCGGATGTCTGGGTTCTCAGCAGTATATCCCCTGTTTCTGAAACAACATAGAATGTATCCTGCTCATCCTTCGCCGGGTGGTCAGCGGGTATATTCAAAGCTTCAAAGTTATAGTAATCCTTCTCCACCTCGCTTCCCTCCACCACCTCATATCCCATTCCCACAAAAATTCTCTCCACTTCCTCCAGAGCAATTGTATTGGGATGCCTGTGACCCAGCTGCGCCCTTTTTGCCGGCAGGGTTACATCAATAACCTCCGCCTTCATTCTGGCCTCTCTTAAAACCTTCTCCATTCTGGTTTTATGTTCCTCCAGGACTTTCTCAATTTCGGCTCTGGCCTCATTTACCATCTGTCCCACTTTGGGCCGTTCCTCCGGCGCTACATCCTTCATGGATTTCAGCAAATTGGTAAGCTCCCCTTTTTTCCCAAGGATTGCAACTCTTACTTCGTTTAATTTTTCCGCCGATTCACAGCCTGTAATCTGCGAAATTGCCTTCTCTCTGATTTGTTCCAGTCTGGCTTTCATATTTTCCCTCTCTTTCTCTTTTCCTTACTCCAATACGCAAACCGCAGTTTCTTTCCTGCTTCCCCGGGCCCTTGATTCAGCCTCGCCACTTGAAACCTGTGGGCACAATCGAACAGGGAAGCTTTCTTCCCCTGCCCGTGCGCCGGGCATCCGTCAGCTTCTGCTGGCATTTACCTTTGCCCGTGCGCATAAAAAACGTCCCTTGCAGTTCTGTTTCCAAAACTGCAAGGGACGAAAATATCCGTGGTACCACCCTGCTTCCCTTTATCCGCACATTGCGGATAAAAGGCACTCTTTTGCGCATAACGCGCGCCTTCGGCTCAAACTACCGGCCTTCCGTCAGCGGAATGCCCTCACTCAAGCGGCTCCGGTGGGAAATTCACAGTTCATCTGAACTTAAGGAAGCTTTCAGCCGATGACTCCCTCTCTCTGTAAGAAAATAAACTCCTACTCTACACCCTCACTGCCTTTTTATATTCTGTTGATTTTTTATTTTACCTCCTCCTGCGGAAATTGTCAAGCAAAAAAAACAAATTGAACACGACAATAATTTCTGATGCGATTTTGGAGCCATGAAAATCAAAAATGTCAAATTTTAACCCCAAATAATCGCATACAGCGATTCAACATTTACAAATTGTTTATAGATTGTTCATTCATGCGTTTGTCGTGCAAATTGAAATGGAATGGGCAGAATATATAGTTGCTGTGAACGGAGTGACAGTAACTATATATTTGACGGCTGGTTACGAAATTTTATGACTGCTCTGCTGAAAATAGCTCTTTTGGCTACGGCAGAAAATACCCCGTCATCCCTGTGAGCACGTCTGTCCTTTTGCCACATTCCGGACATGTATAAGTCCCGAAATAATAGCGGAGACGCTCCAGGCCTTCCGTATCATCCAGAAGCGCAAACAGGTTGAACAGCCAAGAGCATATATCCTCCTGGCTTTCACCATCCCACTTCTTTACTGGTACGTCCGCCTTTTCAATCCGCATGGAAGGATCAAAATAGCCGAACGCAATCTCTTCATCACAGTTTTCACAGCCGGGACAGAAGATATAGCAGGATTCCAGTTCCGATATGATAAGCAGAAACGCAAGCCTTCTCTCCCCCATGATTGCCGTTACGGCAAAGGCAAATCCACGTCTCCAACTGATATGTTTTTGCCGTACATCATCCATATGTTCTGCCAGGAAGTCAATGGTCATGTCCCGAATCTGTAGGATAGCATTCTCATAGCTTTCCCGCACATCATCCTCCTTGGGCCTGTCGCCAAACACATCCGTGGCCAGGCAGCTTCCGGCCGCCAAAATCCCCCGGAACATCCACTCTGTATCATTTTCCTTTTCCCAGCCCTCCATCAGTCTGGCAAGATAAGGGACGGCCAGCCAGGTAGCCGGATAGAAGCTCATCTGGTGCCACAGATTTTCGCAGAGATTGTCAAAGGCCAGCTCATAATTTGTCTTCAGCGCCTTGTCCAGACGGCGCAGCTTAAAAGTTTCGTGGGCGTCTTCCCGCTTTCCCATCAAAATAGTCAGGTACTCCGTCACATCTCCATAAGCGCCTCTGTAAGTTTCCCACAGGAGGGAATCAAACTCCAAAAGCCCATAGGGATGCTCTCCCACCTTCCGTCTGGCAGCCTGAAAAGGCACACCCATACAAGACTGTCCGTCTGCCTTTTTGGCTTTGGATACCACCTTCTGCTCCGGCTCCTTTTCCTTATAGCAATGTTCCGGCAAATGAACCTCTTTGATCCTACAGTTTAAAAATAAGCTGGCATCGGAGATTTCGCTGCCTTCCAGCGAAAGGCAGGTAAGACGAAACAGTTTCAGAATATCCTCCATATGTAAAAGCTCCGGACAACTCAACAGGCTGAGACTTTTTAAATTCACCAGATTCTTAAGAAATGTGCAGTCAAACACTCCGCAGGCTGAAATCTCCAGTCTTTCCAGGGCGGTACAGGTCATTAAAAAAGAAAAATCGTTGACCTGCATGGCGGAAACAGTCAGCTTTTTCAACCGTGACATTTTTCCGATTACACTAAAGTCTCCCCTTGCAATCTCAAGCCGCTCCGGAAGCGGATCATGAAGGGGATCGATAAACTTCTGATAAACCGGGCGCCCGCCGCAGGCCAGATTCTTTATTTTCTGAAAGTCGTAAAGATTCTCCGGCACCCTGCCAAGGGCCTGGGCAACAAAGGTAAGCAGAATCGGGTCGATTGTTATTTTATTTGAGTCCATGTCCTCTACCTCCATTTTCTATATTGGTTTTTCACCCTTCGTCACGGAAAGCCTGGGAATAGAAAAAGGCTCGCAAGTCCACTTTTAAGCGATTTTGCGAGCGTTTTGACACTACTCTGACTCAGACCGTTACAGAAAAGTATGCATTTACCCCTTATACCCCAAGGTAACAGTGGAAACCTCCATCCACAGGCAGTATCACACCTGTGACAAAACCGCTTCCTTTGGGACTGACCAGAAATAAAAGCGCTCCAATCAAGTCTTCCGGCTCACCGTATTTCCCCATGGGGGTGCTGTCAATAATCTTCTGACTTCTGGGCGTTGGGGTTCCGTCCGGATTAAAATGAAGGGCATGGTTCTGAGGCGTCTGAAAAAATCCCGGCGCCAGCGCGTTGACCCGAATACCGCTCTTGGCAAAATAGTTGGCCGCCCACTGGGTAAAATTGGATATTGCCGCCTTTGCGCTGGAATATCCCGGAATTCTGGTCAGGGGTCCGTATGCCCCCATACTGGAGATGTTTATTATATTCGCATTTTCTTCCCCTACCATGGCAGCTCCAAAAACCTGGGTCGGAAGCAGTGTCCCATACGGGTGCAAATCCAGTTCCTTGCGGACATTTTCCATATCCGCAGTGAAAAAGTTCAGCATATTTCCCTCATCGGAAAACTGATCCTGCGGAATTTCAGCACTTTTCACTGCGCCCCCCGCACAGTTCACAAGTATATTAATTCTGCCCCATTTATTCAATATTTCCTGTTTTGCTTCTTCCAGGCTCTCTCTGTCCAGCACATTCGCCGCCACAGAAATAGCCTCTCCTCCTTCTGCCTCAATGTCATTGACTACCGGAAGCCCATTCTCGGCTTTCCTGCCCAACACTGCGACCTTTGCGCCGCATTTTGCCAACGCTCTGGAAAACATTCCGCCTATGACACCGCTGCCCCCTGTCACAACAGCCACTTCTCCTCTGAGATCAATCTTAAAAGGCAATTCCATTTTTTTATCCTCCTATTTTAAGTCGCTGCGCGACAGCACTAAAGGGTGTGGTTCCTTCGGCGCACACACAGGAGAGACAAATTTCATTCGGAAGTACCCTCATGAAATTTGCTCTCGTGCGCCTTCGCACCCTCACCGGTCTCTGCGCTTCGGTACCCCAACCAGGGAAGAAATCTTCAGCCACTTTCGTGTCTGAAATTTCTTCCTTGTGTCTGAAAGACACATTGCACCTTCGTTCCGAGACTGTTTTAAATAACCTCTTGACATTTCTTAGCTGGACTATTCCAGTACCGTCTCTGCGTCTGAAAGACACCTTTGCCCTCCGTTTCCTGCCCCCAATATAGACATATTATAAAATCTGCCCTTTTGCCGCCGAATCGTTCACAGTTTCAAAATACTGATTTAAGTATGCTCCAATCATAATGATATACATACAAAAGTACATCCAAAGCAGCACAATGATAATGACGGCCAAACTCCCATAGATACCATAGGAATTGCCATACGTGACATAGCTTGAAAATACCCACGAAAAAATGCTCCATACCACGGAAGCAAATACCGCACCGGGAATCTGTTCCTTAAAATACAGCTTTTTATCCGGGACATAGGTATATACGGCGGCAAACAATATGGAAAGCACTGCCCATACAAGCAGAAACCTGAAGTTCATGGCAAACAAAACCACTTGGCGAAGCCGTGGAAGGCGATGCAATATCAATGTCACCAACTGATCTCCAAATACCATGACAAACAAGGACAAAATCACAACTATAAGCATTACAATCGTATAAAAGGATGCTATGAAACGCACCACCAGGTAGTTTCTCTGTTCTTCCACATCATTGACAGCATTCAATCCCCGCATAAGCGCCATAACCCCCTTTGAGGCCGACCAAAGAGTGGCGACTATCGCAATAGAAAGAATCCCTGCGGATTTATCATATATATCCCCAATCAGACTTTCCGCCACCGGATCTACCACATCGGGCAGCACATCCGTCACCGCTTCCACCAAGTCTTCTTCTGTCAAAGGGGTGTATGGAATAATAGTACATATCATAATCAATAAAGGCACAATGGAAAGGAAGAAAAAAAATGCCGTGCTGGCAGCAAAATCATTAATCTTCTTTTTATTCATCTGCCTGGAAAAATCCATAATCACAGGTATAAACTTATGTATCACTTACAACGCTCCTATTCCAGTACCGTCTCTCCACTGCGGCGCCCAAACCAGGGGATGGTTATTCAGACGCATAGGCGTCTGAAACCCCTTCTCTGTGTCTGAAAGACACATTGCGCCTCCGTTCCGAGACTGTTTTTAAATTTTCTCTTGACATTTCTTAGCTGAACTATTCATATATACTTTCTATCATACAGCCCTCATAAAAATACAACAGAATTTCTTCTGCCGAATAACCGGCTCTGGCCATTTCCATGGCGCCATTCTGACTCATTCCCACACCATGGCCGAAGCCACCTCCGATTAAGGCATATCTTACCACATTTCCGTTCTCCTTACCAGTCTTTATAATAAAAAATCCGCTTGGAAGCAATGTGGGACAGGAAGCTTTGCTTCCATCCTGCCTTATAACCGCCGCCTTACCGTCATTTAATACATATCGGATATTGTGTTCGGATATGACTTTTATTTTCTGAGACAACGTCTCTATCACAAGTTCATCCGCAACACCTCCGCTTCCCCGGCTTTCTATGTAGATTTCCTGAATATCATCCAGTCTGTCAATCTTCTCACTGACATACTCTTCATCCTTCCATGTCAATATAAGTTTACTGTTAGCCGAATACCTCTTTTGCAGCGCCTCCAGCATATGTTCCTTATCCAGTTCCTCTACCTCATAACTCCAGCGATACCATCCTTCCCCTGCCTCAAAGTCATCCTCATTCACTGTGGAAATAAAAGCTTCAAAAGCAGCCTCTTCCCGCAGTATTTCCCCCAGTTCATCCCCAGCTTCCCAGGATACGCCATTCTCACCCAAATTTTCCCCGTTGCCCTCTGCTTTCCAGGCATTCTCTTCTTTTTCTCCGCCCTGCATATTTCCAACGGCCACTATCTGTTCCTGACTCTGATCCCCCTGCGCAATTTCTGCCCTCATAGCGGTCTTGCTCAGGGATTTTGCCCTTAAATAGGTAAGCGTCGGCGCCGCCTCCGTCTTCCACACATTGGCGTCACTTCCCACACCACAGGAGGTAGAATAATAATATGTCCCCGCCAAAGTTCCCGGCTCCCTGAACAAAAGCTGTCCATAGGTCTCCTTGGCCGCCGTGGTGGTACTTTCCTGTTCCAAAATATTGTTATATACCTGGTATGTAGTACTGTCATCCACATGCGCGCCATATTGAGGATAACCGGCATGTTCCATATGCCCATACGCATACGTTCTGGCACAGATTGCCTGCGCTTTCAGAGCTTCGGCGGGATACCTGGAAGGCATTTCACTCGGCACAACACTGTACAGGTATTCTTCCAAAAGAACTTCGTTTACCACAACAAGCCCGCTCTCCGCCGCCAAAAGTTCCATCTGCCCTCTGTAGGAAGGAATTCCCTGACTTCGTCCGCAGTTTTTCAAAGTAATCTTCCCTGTCAGTACATCGGGGACAATCCGTATCCGGTTCGACTCAAAATAGCTGCTGTCCCTGCCAAATGTCAGCTCTTCCCCAGCCGGATGCCGCTCCTGTTTTATGGCGTCATAGGCACCATATATCACCGTGTAATCCACATCACAGGAAAGTACTACCTCTTCATGAAAATTTCCCCCATACTCTGAACCGCTGATTAAGACACGAATATATTCCATGGCTTCCTCTTTCGCCATAAGGACACCGCAGATTTCCCCATTTTCCATACATAAGTCCGTAAAATTATAACCAAACCGCAGATTTTCCACGGTACACATTTCCAGACTGTCATACAATCTGTAGCCTTTATAATCCGATGCCAGCGGCAGTCTTCCATACCCTTCCACTTCCACCCCCGACGCGTCCGCCCCGAGGATTTTGCCGTTAATCTTATTCGTCTTTGGCACTGTCCCTGTCACAGCGCCGTCTGTCAGCATTACATCCGCCACCTGCTCCCGTATGGAATCCTCGGGGCAATATAACAGCACATTTCCCTCTGCGTCCGTTCCGGCTTCTCCCCACGGATACTCCTCACGCTGACCGTCCCGAAATATGGTAAGCCCTTCCTCGTCCGCCTCCATGACCCATACGTTTCTATAAATCTGTATCACCGGAACATGGGGCATGGGAAGTTCCTCTTCCTCTCTATGTATTATCATCAGTATCAGCTTTCCCAACAATAGCACCACCAGCAATAGAATCCCCAGCAAACAGACAAAAGCTTTCAACTGCATCCTTTGTGATTTGTTCAGTCCCCACTTGTTTTGATCCAATTTTCCTCTCCCAGACTAAAAGATTTCATCTAAAAGAGCAGTCCCCAGGGACTGCTCTCTTCTTCTGTATAAAGACCCAAAATGCCGCCTTCTGTCTCTTGACTCCTAGCAATGCTAGGTGGGCAACCGCAGCCAGCGCTTTTGCCTTCCCTTCCAATCCATCACAGAGAGCATATACTCCTGTGAAGTGAGGGCTTGACAGCCGCCTGGCAATATAGGAATCCCGTTAAAAGAAATGTAGGTTCAAAAATAAACAGAAGTTATCGCACATTTCAGGTTACATATATTATAACGAAAAGTGGGCAAGATTACAACAGTAAATTTTGCCATAAAGAAAAAAATTTGTCGTTTCTGTTCAGATACCTCTTCTGAACGGCTGCATTTTATCCCTTCACCCTTTAAGGCGTCAATCTGTGTATATCTCTCGGAAACAGACTGGCCTGCCTGATATTTTCAAATCCCAGAAGTTTTGCCGTCAAACGTTCCAGCCCAAGACCAAGTCCCCCATGCGGCGGCATACCGTGTTTGTGCATCATAAGGTAACTGTCAAAATCTTTTACGTCCATGCCACGCTCCAGCATTTTCGCAACCTGCACACCATATTCATGAATGCGCTGCCCTCCCGTAGTAATTTCCAGGCCACGGAATATCAAGTCAAAACTAAATGTTTCCCCCGGACTGTCTGGGTCCTCCATCACATAAAAAGGGCGTTTGCCTGTGGGATAATGGGTTACAAATACAAATTCACTTCCAAACTTGCGTTTTATCAACTCTGATAACAGTTTTTCTTCTTCCGGTTCAAAATCATGGCATTCTTTGGGTTCTCTGTGAAATTCCTCAGCCACCAGCCTTTTGGCTTCGGAAAACTTCAGAATCGGAACATTCCCCCATGCCTGCATCTTTGGCAGTTCCACTCCCAACAGGGCAAGTTCTTCACCATACTCCTGCCCAAGCAGTTCAAACGCCATTGTCAGCATTTTGACTTCCATTTCCATAATGTCAGAAAAACTTTTGATATACCCCATCTCAAAATCCACACCCATATACTCGTTTAAATGCCTGGCAGTGTCATGCTTCTCGGCCCTGAACACAGGGCCTACTTCATAAACCCGCTCAAAAACACCCACCATCATTTGCTTATAAAATTGTGGACTCTGCGCCAGATAAGCCTCCTTTCCAAAATAATCCAGCCTGAAAATATTCGCTCCTCCTTCAGCGCCTTCCGACACGATTTTTGGCGTATGAATTTCCGTAAAATGTTCCTTTTCAAAAAAACGGCGGAATCCCCGCAAAAGTCCCTCCTGTATTTTAAAGATGGCTCTTTCTTTTTCATTCCTGAGCGTCAGAGGTCTGAAATCCAGCTTGTTTTCCAAAGATGTATCCACCACCTTCCCATTTATTACAATGGGCATCTGTGCCTCTGGCACGGACAGATACTCTATGGAAATCATATGCAGTTCAACCCCATATCTTGCCCGACTCTCGCCGGCCACCTTTGCGGTCAGAATCACACAGGACTCCTCCGCCATCCCCTCTATCAATTCTTTGTTGTCGCAGACACACTGGAGCATATGCCTGGCAGTACGCAGAATGACAAAACAAAACCCACTCATTTTCCTTATCTTATATATGCTTCCATGAACAATTACCCTTTTGCCAACATATGCGGCAAGCTCTTCCGGAGATGATTCCGGTAAATTGATTTGACTCTTTTCCATTTTCTTCTCCTTTACGCTTTATTCATATTCAATTTCTCTACTTTTTTCCAGAAACCTAAGCGCATCACCTTATCCATTCGGACATCGTCTATATGTCTCATCTTATCACCCCCTATTCCAGTACCCGCTTGCGAAAACTGGTTCCGAGACTGTTTTTAAAATTACTCTTGACATTTCTTAGCCGGACTGTTATAAGTCGCTGCCAGGCGACACTAAAGGGTGTGGTTCCTTCGGCGCACGCATATTTCCTTTGCATGGGTCTGTACATAAAAAGAGCCATGGTGTATTCCTACAATCCATGGCTCCTGAAATATTTCATCACACTCAATCATATCCATTGACGCCACGGCTATGCAAACAACTCAAACAGCGCTTGCAGCCGTGGTTTCCCACTCTTACAAGCGCACCTTATCATCGTCCCTGTGGCAATCAATCAATATAATGAACAACATTTCTCTCTTCTCCCTGACAAAATAATCTTATTATCTTTGTTTTTTGCACTATATCACACATTCCGTACGCTGTCAATCTTTTTTGTATGTTCTTTTTTGTATATTTGTTCCTGCCAACCAGCAGCCTGCCCTCTGCCTTTTCATCCATAAGGCAAAATGTGTCCCATGGATGATAACCTGTCAATATTTCCCCCTGACCCGAACGGCCTTAAAGACATGGCTGCGCAGCATGAGACATCAGCTGTTTATGACATCCTGCCGCTGTATCTCCTCACAAAAATATCTTCCTATATCGGCAATAAACCCTAACACATCCCGCTTCATCGGTTCCGGGAATGCGGTCAGCACGGGAGCAGTCTCAAAATTCAGCACCCTGTCAAATTGAATCTTCCTAAGCCCCCTGATAAACCCGTCCCATTCGGTGGAAGACAGATTTTCCCGCGACTTAGCAAAAGTAAAGGGAATCTGGTGCAAGTCAGAAATGCCGTCGTTATCGTGGATATGCAGGACCTTAAGACGGCTGCCAAGGGTTGTAATAAATCCCTCAAAATCTATCCCCACAATGTTGGCGTGACCCGTATCAAAACAGAACCCCAAAACCTCCGCCCCGTATTTGTCATTAATATAATCGATGCGTTCTGCCGCCTTTTTTCCATTGCAGCACGGCCCCTCCACCAGATGCCCGCCTATGCCGTCATAAAGATTTTCTATACATATCGTTATGCCCATTTCCTTTGCAAGCGGGGCAATGGAATCTATGAACTTTAACGTTTCCTGCCATTCCAGTTCTTCCGCCCCAAGAAAATGAGCAAGCTTAAAGCCATGGATGACAATGTATGGACATTCAAAAAACGCACATACTGCCATGCTCTTGGGGGCTACCTGGTTCCATAGATAATCATTTATCTCCCTGTCACCCCCCGGCACATGAACAGGATACGGCATGTGCATCTGATTTATAGTAATTCCTGCCGCTTCCGCCCCCTGCTTATGGGGCGTGAAAAAAAGCTCAAGCTCCTGAATCGTCTGAGTAAAAAAGTCATTTTTCTCCGATTGATAAAGAGAAACGTTTGAAAGATACGCATTCAGGCTGAAATCCGCACAGGAAAAACCTGCCCGCTTCAGCATGACAAAACCTTCCTCCGGATGATTGTCATTTACCACATTTTTCGTCTGAACTCCTATGCCGATCATTGTTCCGATACCTCCCAATACTCCAGCCTGTCGAAATAGTACGATGGCATGTATTCATCATTAAAGTATTCAATAGGTCCGGCAATACCCATTTCCCGCAGCTGCTGTTCTATCTCCCTGTAATATATATTGCAGATGAATATTGCGCAGTCCGGAGGAAGCAGCTTTAAACTTTCCGGCGGCTTTATTTCCAGCCCCTCAAACCATTCGCCCCAACGGTCCTTATTGTTATCACAGGTAAAAAGCGGCGGAAATTCATCGCCGTAGCACTTCATATAATTACGGCACATATTTCCCGCTCCGAAAAGAACACGCTTGTCATATTTCTTCAAGACATTTTTCATGGATATCTGCCATTTGATAAATTCCGCCACATCCCAGGCAAACCGTATAAGCTGCGGACGGAGAAACTGGGAAAACGCTGAAGCCGTCGTACTGAAATCCATAATAAGCAGACCATCAAAGCCGATTTCACGCAGACCACGGATAAATCCCAGCCAATCCGTCGCTGACTGCCCACGATTCACACAGGTAAACGGCAGCATCGCCGTTTCATAATGTCCGTCACAATCACGCAGTATCACTGCCTTGATGCGATTTCCCAGCACCGACGCAAACTCCCGCATATCCTGCCCGCAGAGACTGCATATCCCTGCATCCATGCAGAAGCCGAAACACTCTCTGCCTGCCTCGGCATTTAAGCGGTCAATCCATGCGGCGGCTTCCTCGGCTTCCGTGCAGTTCCCCCTCACCAGACGCCCATGCAGTTCCCTGCACTGATTTTGCAAAAGGATCATGACATTGTTCTCCAAAGCTGTGCCAGCAAGGGAAAGATAATACTCCCTGCTTGCTTTCCATTCTTCTCCCCGTCCTATTTCTGCGAATAACGGATTGACAATCAGGTATCCGCAACCAATTTCCGAACACATATGGATGCTCTCCTCTGCCAGCCGCGCCAGCACGCTTTTTAAATCTCCCCTTTTGGTATTTCTGCGCAGAAATGGCGCACGGGTTATGGGCGTGAGCAGATGCTCCTTTTTACACTGTTCCAGCAACGGTTTCAAGTTGTTATACAGTTCTTCTGGATGTTCTGATACTTTCGCCCGGTTCCTATGTTTTGATTCTTCCCGGTTCTTTTGGGGCAAATTCTGACATATACCCAAAAATTCCAATTCATGATCCGAACAGCACATGGCGGCATCCACCAGAATGCCTTCAAATCCGGCTGACGCAATATCGATGATTCCCTTTTGAGGACGCTCTAAAGCTGCAAGCCCCGACGGAGCGCATAGTATGTTCATGCTCATACCCCCTCTCCTGAAATCCAAACCCAAACATTACCTGATAATAAATTTGTCATAATGCTCACGGTAATACTCCTTCATCCTCCCTTTCTGATGCCCGAATGCCAGATGCCCTGCCAGTACATTATAAAGTTCATAGATTACCATGTCTTTGTCAGCATTGTCCTGACAAATGCAGGCTTCATCACGTCCCATGCCGTCTTCCCCCGGAGTCTCCGGCCACTTTCCCATCATCATCCACCGCTTTCGTGAATACATAATGCAGCCTATATTATAATAGGAATCCAAAATATCATAGCCTTCATATCCAAGGAAACGTTCCGCCATCTCGTCAAAGTTCTCCATGGTATCCCAAAGAAATTCTGCTGCGTCTTTCGCATGGTATGCCGCACTGAACCGCGTTATGTATGCTCTGCCAAAACATTCTTCATATTCTGCCAACATGCCAATGTGCTTGAGATAAGCCATATACCCACAACAGTTCAACGGTACTGTCGGAACGACAAACCCTATCCGGTATTCCCCTTCACACTCAATCTTGTGATACCCCTCAATCATCCGCTCAAAGAACCATCGCCCAATAAAAATGTCCTCGTCCATTTTAATAATATATTCCGCCTCAGGATGAAAATCGATCACAAGATTTTGAATATAACATACCTGATTTACTTCCGTCCAAAGATAAGACCACCCATTCCTCTCGGCTATCGCTTCCAATAAGTCATCCTGTTTTCCAGACGTCACCAGACAATAATCCACCCTTTCATCTTGAAACGCCTCTATCCTTCCCAGTGTGCCGTTCCATAATGCCTCATCATACCCTGCCAATATATAGCATAGATATTTCTTCCTTTTCCTCCTGTCCGTAAAATGATATGGGATATGGCAGCGACATGAGACAAACGTTTCCCCAAGACAACGCAGATTATGGACGTCCGTTACTCCATATGCCGCAAGCTGTTTCCTTACTCCCTCCGCACAGCCCATGGAAAGCACTACTGTAAAAGAATTTTTTTCCAGATTTTTCAGCACATCCGGCTCCAATACCTGCACCCCTTCGTATTCCCTGCAAAAAGTAAACTTAAAATTATCCACAATAAAAAGCACCCTATCCCTGCCGCCTCTGACATCAAACCATTGAAGTATATTTCTTGTATAATCCCCCACTCCCCATAGCACTATATTTTTTTCCAGTTTCTTCTGTTGATACAACTCTTCCAAGCTATCTGTAATCATTCCCTTCTCCTCTTCGTAATTTAGCTCCGCAACTTGCCTCCCAAGCCCCCTGAATCTGGGAGAATTTCCTTCAGCTGCGTTGTGCTGATCCCTTCTGTATATGGGAAAAATACCAGATCCGCACCATGTCTTTGCAGGAAGTCTCTCTTCGCCATCCATTTCGGATCATCCGCATAATCACTGCCCGAAAACTGCGCATCAAACCTATATCTGCGATATGCCTCATCCGTATCTCCCTGATAAAGCGGAATCTCCACCGCCTCATCCACATATCGGCAGGCGCGCACAATTGCAATCCGTTCCTCAAAGGGGATTTTCGGATTTGACTTTTTGTGCCGGATCACCCCCTCATCCGTCACCACGCCCACAATCAGGTAATTGCACTGCTCCTTTGCCCGTCTGAGCAGGTTGAGATGCCCAATATGGAAAAGGTCAAAGACTCCAGCCACATAGCCCACGTTATATTTTCTGCCCCCCTGTATGGGCGGCTCTGCGGCCCAATCCTGCGCCCTTCTGGCCGGAACCCCTGTCCGCTCCCCTTCGACCGACACCAGTTCACGGTAAAACCTTCCCGGCTCATACACGCTGAAATTGGGTATCCCCATTCTGCGCAGCTGTTTTATCACCGGCATATAATTCCCAACGCAGACAATCACCTTGTACTCCACAGGATTCATCCCCTCCAATGCAGTGGGCGAAAGCACCGGCAGGCCGTCCACCACTGTCCCTTGGCGGCTCTTGTCATTATCCAGATACCCGCTCACAGGATAGATGCCATCGTAGTTCTTCCGGAACCGTTTCGCGTATCTTCCGGAACCGAACAGATACAGCCTGCGCCCTATTGTATGATGAAAAATATCTTTAAAAATCATGGGATATTCCTCTTCGGAATAATTCATCCGCCTGCGGTTTTCCAGGATAATGCCAGCATCCCGCCTGCCTTCCTTAAAATAATCCGAAAGCCCGTCATCATCCCGCAGGATATTGAGAAATCTGCTGATAAATTTTTGAAATAAATCCATATGTTTCATCAGCCCGTACCGCTCAAAAAGCATCCTTCTGGGAAGAATCATGTCAAGCTGATCATTAAATTTGTAAATGAATTCAATAGTTCGCACCAAAATGGCCTTTGCGGGAACATTTTCCAGAAACAGCTCCTGATCATAGAAAACAAAATCCTGCTCCAGATAAAAGCAGTTCAGCGAAACCAAATCCAGGTATCCTCTTTTTAAAACTGTCCCCAGTTCCTCCCTCTCTTCCGGCGTTCCATGGGAAATCTTTACCCACTTTTCCCTGTCAGGATCATCCGCCTTCCGCTTCTCCCATCCCGGCTCGAACCGCTCCCAGTCTAGCCCGTCCACATCTACATGCTCCGAAGAATGCTGGATAATATTCCAAAAACGATCCAGCTGACTTAGAAACGCCGCCTTATCGCTTTTCAACAGCTCCCTGAAATAATCGTTTGCAGGAATCCCGTCTACATAAGGCATCACAAGGGCGCCTTCCTGAGTGTCCCCCTTGAGTTCCGCCCCTATCATCCTGACCCCATGGACAGACAGATAGAGATTGTTATCATAAAGCTTCCGTAATTTTCCCCTGCCTTCCTGGTATAGCGCATGCTTTTCAACAACTCCATCCCCCCGTAAAATGGTGGCCATGGCATTTTCAGTCCCCCTCTCCCCGGAAAGTGTCACCTGGTTGACATGGGAAAAAGAACTGCCCTCCAGCAGGCACTCGATGAAAAAGCCATTTGCCATACCGTGCAGCAGGCCGTTTGCCATTAACGACGGATACAGCTCTTCCTCACACATGAATACAGTATTGGGATTGTTATATTCGGGAAAAATCCGAATGTCCAGCGCCTCATTAGGCAGATAATCTTCCGCCAGAAGCAGCTGCGGATTGGAAATCTGTGGGAACACGGAGAAAAAACGCCGCCGCCAAAATCCCGCTTCCTCCAATATTCCGACAAGTTCCGCTTTTGCGTAAGCCCTGCCTACCATCTCTTCACGTTCCCAAGGAAGCAGATGTCTGTAATCCTCTATACTGTCATAAACTTTCCCACTGAAAGCGTCCTGATCCCCACAGAAATACCGGAGTCCCAAACGATTATCAGCTGCCAGCAACAGTCTCCCGTTCGGCTTCAGCAGCTCTCGGATATGTGTTAATACATTCACTGGATTCTTGGCATATTCAATCACATCAACCGCAATGATGATATCATAAGCTTCACTGTCCGCATCACCGCATATAGAAGCACAATGATTCACACCGCCGTCCAACTTCTCAAGCCGAAGCCGCTTTACATATCCTCCATTCTCTTCCAATGCCTCCGCTATCAGCCGACTGTTTCCAAGCCCGCTTACAACACACGCCACTCTGCTTTCCTGTGCTATTTCATACCATTTCACAATAGCCCCCGGCAGCTTTCTCCGCCTCTCTTCCGCTGTCATCCCATACTTCCCTCACTTTTGCATAATATCACGCTTGTATTTTCAAAAGCGTCCAGAGGCAGCTGATACACCGAAATATTCTCCATCCCGATTCCCCCCTCTGCCAGCTGTTTCACGATACTATCTGGACATACCCTGTTCGCCACCAGATAATGCGCTTGCGGGTACCGCCGCATCGCCTCCACCGGCGGCAGGATTCTATTACCATGGAAATCCGCATCCCACTTCCCCGAATCATTGTCACAGACCGCTTCAATATTGTCCAAATGATTCATCCGAAGAAGGCACAACGCAAATTCCGCCGCTTTTCCTGTACAGAACAGAACAATCTGCTGTTTTTCCGCCATCTTCCGAACAAAATTTCCATAAAGATCATAGTCAGCCTGCGCCCTGATACCGATATAAGCTTCATAAACTTCCGGTTGTTCTGTGAATAAACGCATCTCCACCCACTGTTCTGGCAGCATTTCTTCCTGCCGTAGAAATCCCTGCTTTCGATCCAGCAGAATTATTTCCCGAAATTCGTCCAGCGCAGACAAAGCTACTCTGTCCGGCCTACTGTGTGCCCTAAATGTCCTGTATGGAGCAAGCGCCATCCTCACTGCCTCCCTAGCCATAAACGCCCGCCTTGCCCTGTCCATCAGACCATATTCCTCCATCCTTCCCCGCAGATACCTATACTCCGCCAGATTATACCGGACAAAGTTTGGATTATATGTAGACGCAGCAGCATTGTCCCTCCTGTATCGATAAAAATAATTCTTTAAGAACATCCCCCGTCCCAAGTTCATATCGGTAAGATAACGAAAACCACAGTCTTGAAATGCGGCTCCTGGGCTTTCATTCAGCCTGACATGATACTTTCTCAGAAAAGACAATTTATAGATACCGTTCCATATGTACACATCTGGGGACAATTTCTTTTCCAGAAAATACTTGGCTGAAATGATTTTCTCCTCATCCCCCAGAGAATGCTCCAGAAGATAACGCTCCCCCTCATAAGGTGTCACCATAGCATAAAAACCAGCCTTCACATAGTCAAGAGCGTACTCGTCTACAGCTTTATACAGTACCTCATACATATCGCAGGCAATGAAGTCATCCGTTTCCACGATTCCCAAATAATCACCCTTGGCCAAATCCATCCCTAAATTGATCTGATACCCATAACTCTTCTTATCAGACCGGATGAATCGAATGCGGCTGTCCTCTGCGGCATATTTTTCAATAATTTCGCTGGTTCCGTCTGTGGAGCCTGCGTCAATGCACAAAATTTCAATATCCGCCAGAGTCTGCGCCAGCACGCTCTCAATGCATTCCCGAATATAAGCCGCCACATTGAGAGACGGCAGAATAACTGATATTTTGGGCATGTCCATCCTCCTCTTAATCCATCCATGTCATTGCAGCAATCCAAGTATGGCATGCTGACAAAATCTCCTTCAAGTCATCCAAGCTGTCCGCCACATGTATGGTCTTATTTCATGTTCTTCTCATTAGACACCCTAATCACCATATTTGTACAATCCATGGGAATATCCGTCCCCCTAAACAGCCTTTTTCCTGTTGCCATTATAACTCTTCCGCAAAGCGCATAGTCATATTTGTGCAGTCTAACGGAAATGTACTTAAGCTGTATGCGGCTATTCGCTGTCTGGGTACACCATAGCTAATCAGCTGTTCTTGGATCTCATCTGAATGCACTGCATTAGCTATGATAAAATACGCCTCTGGAAACTGCCCTATTGCATCCTCTGGTGATACTACTGGACACCCCATGTGCATGTTTCCCCATTTACTCTGTGCATTATCACAGAAAGCAGCCACATTTTCGACTCCATTATTACGGATCATGCAATATGCGCAGGAACCAACATAGCCGCTGCCAAAGATAACGACATGCTCTTTTTCCGCAATATTTTCTAGGAAATTCTGTACAGCCGTTTTCGCAATGGATGCTTTCAGGCGGGCATAATAGTCATAGAAATCAGGTTTTTCTACAAACATCTTGATTTCCAGCCACACATCAGGCGCTATGGAGGACTGCTCCAATATGTCCTGTTCCAAAAAATCTATCAGAATAATCCTGAATTCCTCCAATGCTTCTTTCGTTCCCTCTGCAGGACGGCCATATTGAAGCAGCTCTACATATGGCCTAAGCGCAATGATCGCTATCTCTCGGGCAAGAAACCTCATCTGTTCCCTGCATATCCCGCTTTTGCTTTGGACAATGCTGAGTAAGTATTTACACTCAGCAAGGTTAAATAAAACACATCTGCTGTTATAAGTGGAAGAATTAATGTTGTCCCTTCGATAACGGTAGTAGGAACCGTCCACAAAAAATCCCCTCTTTACACACAGTGCAACCTGATAGCGGAAGCCACAATCTTGGAAAGCTGCTCCCGGAGTTTCCTGAAACAGAATCTGGTTGTCCCGCAGGAAATCCCTTTTATAAATCCCATTCCAGATAAATACGTCTATTGTCTGCTTGCTGTTCACATAATCTTTTGCTGAAAATATAGTATGATATTTTACATTGCTGTACTTCTTCATGGAAAATTTTAAAAAAAGCCTCTCCCCATCCTGTCGGCTAGTGAAAACATCAAAATCAGCTTTTACAAAATCAGCATTGTTCTCCTCTGCGTAGATATACAGTTCCTCATAGGTTTCCGGTAAAATATAATCATCCGTCTCCACAATCCCAATGTATTTCCCGGAAGCTTCTTTCAAGCCAAGATTCATCTGATAGCCATAGCTTTTCTTAGTACTTTTTATCAGTTTGATACGATTATCCTTTTTTGCGTATTCCTCCAAAATCTCCCATGTGCCGTCCGTGGAACCCGCATCGATGCATAGGATTTCCAAATCCTTTAAAGTCTGACCAATCACACTGTCCATGCATTCTTGTATATAAACCACCACATTTAGAGACGGCATAATAACTGATACTTTAGGCATGATTTCCACTCCAATCCATAAGTATATCTATGAATAAAATTTCATATCCGTATAGCCGATTTTCAGCCTCTCTTTGTTCTTCATCAGGAAAATTCCCAACAAACATTCAATAGTATAGCCCATGTAACGATCCCGACGGCAAAAGCCAAGCCTGTTATAGAACTGTTCTACCTCAAAGGTTATGGAAAATACAAATTCTGCATATTCCAAAAAAATATCATATTTCATAATAAATAAGTTACATGGCGGAAAAAATCTTGAAGCCATGAATTTCTCCGCTGCAGATATGTATTCAGGATAAAGCCTGCCAATCGCCTCTTGCATCGTTTTCATGTCTGACTCTGGCGTTAATGTCGAAAAAAAGGCTCCTATTGTTTCATTTACAAAAGTTGGAGATGTTACCAGAACATCCAAGCCGTCAGCTGTCAGCTCCTCAATTTCATTTTCCTCTAGATTAAAATGCCTTCTATAATGACATAATCCAATGTAATCTGTCCTAGGTGCATTCTTCCACATCCAATAAAAAGCTGTACCCTCTGAATAAATTCTGTTTCTTTCTGATATATTTTCACCTGTATTATCTTTGATTTCACAGAGATTTCTATCTGTAAATACTGCGCCGACTTGTATTTGAATAATCCATGACGGGACTTCATTTTTCATTTCTATTTTGTCCACATGACTGCAAACCATATATACACTATAGGAATTCTGTTGAAATACATTGATTGTTTTCTTCGCAGGAAATACATGATATCTGCCATATTGTTCTTCAAATTCCTCAAGTGCGGATTTATCTGGAAAAACTGCAGAAATGCTGTTAATAGCCTGCTCATCTATCATCGCATTCCGAAAACGCCAATGATATTTATCCCCAGCCTTCCCCTCCATAATAAGGATGTGATGCTCTGCTTCCACGGGAATATTTTCTCCTATATGGTATATATCTTTATCAAATATCTCTTTTATTCTTTGAAGCGCCAAGTCTCTTTTTATAAATTCCAGCTGCTCCTTTACAAGAAAGTAAACATTACAAATGCGATGAGAAACCAGATGTTCAAATATCTCCTTATAAGTTCTGTCCGCAGCAATAACAGGCACAAGAACCTGCTGCGTCTGCTCAGGAAGCATATCAACAGTTATTACTGCATGTCCAAACAATGTTGCAGGATTCTTGGAAATGTCGGAAACAAGAAATCCTTTTATCCTAATCTCCTGTTTTTGTAAATATAGATACACTCGGCTTGCATTCCGTCCTGCACCATAGATATAAATATTTTCCTGCTTTTTACATACTGCAATTAATTCCTCCATATCAAATAACATTCCTATATTCCTCCACACCAAAAACATACAGTATATCAAATGTTCTACAAATCAGACATTTTAGCAATACACCCCAAATAATCTTCTGCCATTCTGACAGCTCTTTTCGTATATTCCCCTGTTTTGAGCATACAGGATA
Organism: uncultured Acetatifactor sp.; assembly: GCA_910586435.1. Taxonomy (GTDB): domain Bacteria; phylum Bacillota; class Clostridia; order Lachnospirales; family Lachnospiraceae; genus Acetatifactor. The sequence continues at coordinate 56,684 of CAJUGT010000001.1, forward strand.
TCTTTCTTGCATTTTCAGCCAAAACCGCATATTCTTCAGGCGTAATTTTATCTAATATTGTGTTTACCTCATAAAGTGAAGCAACGGTAATTCCCACATTGTTTTCTATTACAAAATCAGCTTCCGCCGCTTGGTTCCAGATAATCACGGGCAGACCCGATGCAAGGTATAAAGAAAGCTTATGGGGGTTGTTATAACGCAGGTATTCCCCAAACCCGCCTGAACATGTATCAACGCTGTCCCCATCCCATACCAGCCCGAATCCCCTGTCCAGTTTTTCCGGCAGTAGATCAGGTGCTAAAGAGCCATGGTATTCTATATTCGGCGCATTCTCTGCAATCTTTTCTGAAAAATTGGGACCATACAGGTGGACTTTCAATGGCACTAGCTTTCCTAATTCTTTTAAATATGCACTTTTTTCCAACATAAGATTTCCTGCTATGGTAACAGATTTTTCATACGATTTATCAGCATTTTCCGTTCCGCTCACATAATCAAAAATCTGCAATGGTATCACTTTGTCTGCATCAACCCCCTGCCTGATATAAAAATGTCTCATGACCTCATTATGAACAATAAATACATCACCCAAATTCTTCATAATACGGAATTCTTCCCGCCTAAGCTCTGTATCATATTCTTCCCGCAGTTCCTCCACCTCATGAACCAGACAGATAATGCGCGCTTTTTTCTCTTTTTTTATTCTCCACAAAATATCTTCGGGAAGTCTGGTTTCTTTGGGAGCCGGGTGCTGCATCAAAATGCAGGCATTTTCAGAAACTGTCTCTAGGCACCATAGCCATTCCGTCCTTACCAGCCTGTCACTACAGTCCCCCAAGGAAGTTTCGGCCGCACCTATGCTGGCGTGTACCTTTAGTACCTGATATCCCATATTTCCAATTATATTTTTAATATCCGTCCGCGCTTTGCTTCCTCCTATATTGGATACTCCAAAATACTCCCATATTTGATACCTTTTCTGCAACTGACTACTGTTTATATCCTCAAAATTCTCCTTTGCAACGCTGCATTCTGTCCTTTGAACCAAGCGGGCTACTGTTTCCATCAGCTTTAGATTTATTGTGTCTGCCACTTCATAACCATCCAAAGCTATCTCTATGCAGCAGAAGGTGCGGTTCAATGTATCCATCCTGTCCAACTGCTCTACAATTTCTTCTATTGCCAACGCTGTCACCACTATAATAATTTCCTCGCCTGCTATATGCTTTTCCAATTCTTCCGGCGACCACACCGGAATACAATTTCCATTATTATTTAAATACGGCGTCTGCTCATAACCATAATTATCTACAATGGCATCGATGGAAATATCCGGATTCAACTCCATAAAGCATTTTAAGCGCTTACACATGCCAAAACAAATCAATTTCTTATGAGAAATCAAGTTTCTAAATTCTTCTTTACTAATATCTAATACCTTTACCATTTTTATCCTTATCTATTTTGCCAATAGCAGCATAAGAACTCCTTTTATTCATTACAAGGCATACTGCAAAAGAAACAACTGTGAACTATCCATTTTTTCTGCAATCATAGGATAGACTTCCCCACAAGCTGTCTTTCCTAAAGCCAGTATAATACCATCCCCTAGAGCAAAATCTATTTCTGCATATCTCCTACAATTTTGTGTTCCATTCACATTCTCAGAAGTTAAAAAACATTCAAATTTCCAATTCCGATATTTAAAATATCTTTTCATTCTCTGCCCATATTTTCCAACACCATATATATATATGCGTTTATGCCCGGCATAAAATTTTTCGAGCTTGTTATAATTAAGTAATGATTTGAACAAATTTTCCCTGCATAACCGGAAAATATTGTCCCAAATCAAGCTTGTATCAAATTTTCCTTCCTTTTCTATATATTCTAATGCCTGAAGCGCATTTATATATCCGGCGGATTCAAAGTACAGGCATTTTTTCTTAAGCAACGGCACATGTAACTCTTCGATCAATTCACAACTATGTAGTATATATGGATTCCCTTCATCCTTCCACCACGCAAGGTTTTTATGTAGATCCATCCATGATTTGCCGCAAAATCCTCTCTCTTCAAAATATAAAGTAAATCTTATCTCAAAATCTCTAATTGCTATTTGATATGTCTGCGGATAAGGCATTTTCTCCCAAAATTCGACGAAACACGGATTTATGAATAGTCTTTTTCTAACAACAAGAAAATACGTCTGAATATGACTTTCCGTAATCTCTCCCTTGTCACATCGTATTCTTGGGTGCCTAGTTATTCCCCAAAAATCGACCGATTCAGCCTCAAATCTATCCAAAAGTGGTCTTATCGGATTGAAAAATCCAAAAAAAGTATCGTTTATAAATATAATTTCGTCATACTCTTCCTGTACCTCCTGCGGAATAAAATAAAGCAATGCATCTTTATATGCCCCTGCATCAAATCCTAAATTATCTCTGAAAAATATTTTATGTGTATAGCATTTCAACTTTTCCAAAGCTTCTCTGCCCATAGCCCCATTGATTATAATATACATTTCCTGTATTTCATTTTGCAGTGAGAACACTAAATTTTCTACATATCTATCCATCACACCTTGATTATCATAAAGCACAACTATTCCTAAACGCTTCATTCTATTGTCTATTCCTTTCGATACAAATAAAGGTTAGAAAAACTAGGACTCCTCTCTTTTATCATCTGCAATACCTCCGTCTGATATTGCCCTCCTACCCCGACAATGATTCCACATTTTTCATTCAAATCAATTTCTGACAAAGAATATATGGGTATATTCAAAATAACCTTTGGATTCTGCTTTTTATTACTTACTAAAAATGCATCCGGCTTAATCTGCATATCTTTTAACATACACAAACAGCTTTTTCCATGGCTGCCTGCCCCATAGATATATACATGTTCATACCTATTAACGAACTCCCTCAATTGTCTGCTTCTTTCTTCATAGTTCTCAATTTCTGCAATCCAGCCGATGCCCAGCGATAAATTTAACCTGTCAAAAGCTTTTAACAATATATCCTGCATATATTCCAAATGTTCTCCTGCATATCGATCTGTTATAACCCATCCTGTTTCATATCCGGCATCTTGGGCCACATATGCCAGAATTCTTTCTATCGCATGGCTGATGGTCTCATCATCTTTTCGGGGTTCATCATCAAAATCATCATATTTCCATTCACTTTCAAATAATTTTTTTAATGCTGAAACCCTTACCCAAAATACTGTTCCCAATGTGATTGGCGGCTTGGAAACATCCAAATCAGCATTTAGTCCCATCCTTTCCGCCAATTCCTTTGTAACAATAAAATTTCTACACCAAGGATTTAAATAAAATGTTGAAAAATGTTCTGTCAGCGGGAAAGGTGGAACTAAAAGTCCCAACGTCGGATTTTCATAAAATGTCAATAATATGTTGTCTATGTATTCTGTACTTCCAATCATATTTTCCCACAAGCTTTGAACCCATTTCACAAATTCAGCCCTCTGACTATCTTGTCTTATTTTTTTATCATGCAGGAAACATATATATTCATATTTAAGTATATCTTTCCGGCAAGCTACAAGAAACGCACTTATATCACGTCCCCTGTTCTGCTTTTCAACTATTTTACAATTTTTTCTTCTGCTGATTTTCGTTTCTTGGAACATTTCTTTTACTTTCTGGTCAGAAAATGTCAAAAAAATATCTACATCCTCAGGTATCGCCTCCATATATTTTAGATAAATTTGAATTGTATCTAAATAATGCAAATGTATAATTATAGCAGCTTTCTCTTTTGGAAAATTGCCGTTAGATTTTTGCATCCTGTATTTTGTCGGCAAAATGTAATTTAAATTTTTTTCACGTTTAATATCATGCACATTATCCATAGCTGTCTCCTTGCCATCTACAATTCGCCATTCTTCATTCCAACCAAAATGTCTGCCACCCCCTGCCCCAAATAACAAATTTCCAACATTTTAACCGATACAGCCGAAGTCATTTCGCCCCCGCCTCAAACCCTGGCAGAACCAACCATTTACCTTTTTCAGCCACTAAATAATAAGCCCCGCACCATTCCGCGTTTGCCAATACCTTAAGCTTAAATAGGAAGCTGTTTTTTCCAACAGTTTTTTACTATATACATGGTGATGCAGACAGCGATTCCTATAGTTTTCTAAACTTTTCAGGCTCCACTCCATATTCTTCAAGTTCTTCTTTAATATCTTCATAATATTTTGATGATGTTATACATATGCAATCATATACAAGGCATTCTGAAATATGAGTATATCCATTGTACCTTTGTAAATAATTACTTCTAAAAACATCCTGATTCTTGTCCGCATACCCAACAATGTCATATATTCTTTCCAATTTGTCCAAATACCTTTTGGGTACAGAAAATTTGAAAATTAGATCCCAGACCATGTATAATTATCCTGCTCTTTTGCTTCAATTCCATTACCTTCGTTCTCCTTTAGAATTTACTTGTCTCCCTGCATACTGCATTATCTCCCTTTTCAAACATATCACCGCCAAACTTATGAGCAGACGCAGCCTGAAATATTTTGGGGAACTCTGGATCAACAATAGTAAATCACATTATTCCACTTTAACCTCTGCCTCATTTCTTCACACATATGCGCACTTAAAGCCACAACCATGCACGATTGTCTGTCTTCTTGAATTTCTGAAAATCTGCTTACTTTGATTCCATTAACAAAACGCTCATTGTAATATTCATTCGACACCACAAATTCAACCTCTCTATTCTTCACACATTTCGCTAAGCTAATGCCATAAATTGTTAATCCGTAAACGAATACTTTTTTATAAGGCTCCAAAAGCGTTAAAACTTCTTTTAAACTTAATTGAGGCAGATGATGTATATCTTCTGTTATATTTTTGTCACTTAGAGCATAACCATTAAAAACATTCCTAGAATATTTCAATTTTACGTCCTCGCAAATGTATTCTAACGGATATCTTGTATTATTTTGAATAAACCATATTACTTTTTCCAGTTCTGATTGTGTGATGCCATAAGCTCCAAATGATTTTCTTTTTATAAAAGGCACTTGTTTTTCTTTCAGAAAAAAATATGGATTAGCATAAAGGAATTCCTTTGTTTCGCCCGCCAGTGTCCCCCATGTGAAACCTGATTCCTGAAAATAACTGGTCAATCCTATTTCAAAATTGCAGACCACTATTTTTATATTATTCGTCCTAACATCAAGAGCCTTCCAGAATTCCAAAAAGCATTCGTTGCTCAGCATTTCCTTTTTCATGCCTATAAAATATGATTGAATATGGCTTGGCAAACATATATTATCGTTTTGTGTAATACCCCAAAAATGGTATTTTTCATTTTCCATCTTATGGAAAACCGTCTGCATATCCACAAATGGCCCAAACATTGTGTCATTTAGCAGTACCAATTCATCTATATTCGCAAGTTCCGCTGCATCAAGGTAATTTAAAATGATATGCTGATAGGCACCCGCATCCCCTCCTATGTTTTCCCTGACAATTATTTCATTTGTATATTTTCTTAAATGATTCCCTGCTTCCTCATCCAATCTACCATTACAAACAATGATAAGCCTGTCAAAGCATTTCCTTATATTATCTAAATAATAGTAAATGTATTGATGAATCGCCCCATTTTCATCATAAATAGAAAAAATTCCCCATCTGGCCTTTATCATTTTTTATCTTCCTTCTCAATCCTGCAGCCGATTAACTCCCCTCGCCTAAACTCTGCCTTTCCGGCAATATTCATATTATATGGGTAATAAACATAACCATCTGCAAGAGTATTCTTATAATGGTTATCAAGCAAAGCCTGATCTATAATTTTCAAATCGTCTTCATGATAATATACACTTATAAAAAATTTATTGATAGTATGGCGAAGCAATAAATTCTGTACATATTTTAATAAGTTCTCTTCTGCCCTGATTTTGCAGCAATTGATTTGGCTGTCAGTAATTGCTGTTATCTCTTCTATCACACAGCACTTATCCATACAGTCCATAAAGGTCAGTTCCAATGCTTCCTTCCACTCCCTGCCCTTGTTAATAATGTACGCCTTTTTACAAACAGACATATTTTTGATTGTCCAAATCGGAACCCCCTCCTCGATTTCAAGTATCACCCCTCCTGTACTAGCTGTATCTTTCTCACATTTTAACGGTGATTCTCCATCATCTTCCATCATGCGGCTGCACCAATAGCAGATTGCTTTTTTTCTGCTCCAACTCCTTGGAAAATAAACGTTTCTATCCAAATACTGGACATAGTACATGCCGTTTTGCGCTTTTTGAATATGATATGCGCAGTTAAGGTATTTCTCTGTAAAAGAATAATTCAGCTTCTGCAAAAAGCCCTTTTGCTGAGCATAATACAGCAATTCTTTTTCTTGTGCATTGAGATCCTCTCTAAATTGCATCGTCCTATAATCATACCGCAGCAGATCCAATATCCCTCCACAGCACTCTGACAGATAGTCCCTGTCAATAATTCCATATACCAGCCGATATTGATAAAAAAAATAATGCACATTCTTTATATGTCCCAAAGATAAAAACACGCATTTAGACAATACAAGAGGACAGGATTCATAAAGTTTTTCTTCAATGTCAGCAGACTTTACCACAGAAACCACCAGTATATCAAAAGACATTTCCATGAGCTGTTCCAGCGAACAGACCTTGACCCCCCTGAATTCTTCGTACTGCGGATATGACTCAACAAAGGCAACAACATTACAGTTCCTTATATTTTCAAGGAGTTCCCTGCATTTTTTCCCAGTTCCCCAAATCGCAATATCCTTCATATATAATCCTTCATTTCATATAATATTTTTTTTAATTTTTCCTGCTGATTATACCATGCATACTCTCTGTGCGCCTCGCCGCACAGCCTGTCAAAATTCCTGTATAACTCTTTTCTTTGGCAGTACAATTTTTCAAATGCCTTTATCCACTCCCCCTTGCGACAATAATACCCTGATACATTCTTGCGTTGCAGGGATTTATATACATATGTGGGCGTCATGCAGGAAATAGTTCCCACCATAGCCGCCTCAAAATATTTAATTTCTGATTTGCAATTTGTAAATTCATTATCCACTAAGGGAACCAGATTCACATCCACTTCTGCTATTTCTTTCTGCAGAGAACAGCAATCCATGAACGGCAATGTCATTATCCTTCCCTGTCTTACATATTTTGTGAGTTTTTCAGGTATTTGCATATATCCTACAATTTTTAACGAAACACCCTCATGCCGCTCCATGAAGTCAAACAGCTCATCTGTAATTTCCATAAAATCATAATAATGGGTGCCTGTCCCGCTAAAATACCCCAGCATAAACGGTTCTTTATAAGAATGAATACCCTTCTGCCTGATATAGATATTGGAAACTTCTTCCTGGCTCCTGTTGAAAAAATTGCCCAAAATCCAGACTTTTCCGTGAAACAGATTTTCCAGCCTCTCTGCCAGAAAATCATTTGTAGTCCAATATCCATCGCACAAATTGCCCATTTTATGAAAGGACTTTGCGGAATTAACCCAATAATCCGCATTGCGGAAACCAGTGGAATCCATAATCAACTCTACATTATTTTCGTCAAAAACCAAATCATCTATTTCAAAAATAGTCGTAATATGCTTTCTTTTGCAGGAACTTAACAGCCATTCATACTCTTCAAAAAAAAAGCTTCTCTCAAAAACAACAACATCCACGAAATCCAAACACGACTCCAGCTCCATAAGGTTCATAGGCGCAATTGACAATGCATTCCATTCCTCCATGCTGTCAATCACTTCTATCATGTGTTCAACCCTGTATCTTTCAGCTTGGTCATATAAATCCCTGCTGATAAAAACGATATTATTTATCCCATTATTATGGCATATTTGAAGATTCCTCAGGTTCTGATCAAAAAACTTCATATGCCGCCGAGTTTCATATGTTTTGTTTACTTTCTGCAAATCATACATATTTTATATTCTCCATATACAATACCACCTCAGAAACTGTTAAAGTATTATGGCAGATACTCATCATGTACGCACCATATATATTCGCGGATAAACACACTTCACTTATCTCCGTCTAAAAAATTCCTTTTCCAAATCCGACCAGATTTGGGATACAGACTTTCAGGCATGAAGGATTCAATCTGGAAATGATATAATCATCAGACAGTTTATATCCAACCTTGTTATTACTCCTTATATCTTGATGAATATATACATCTGTAACGCTTAACAGCATTTCATCAATCTCTCTGGATTTGTTATTCTGAATTTCTTCTACCGGATAAATCACATACTTCATATTAAAGTCTTTGCTCTGCCTTAAATACTCTTGCACTGCATTGCCATGACAGTTCGCATTAATAACAACTATCTTTCTAAAACATACATAATGCCATGCAAAATTTTGATATTCCTTTAAGTCTCTTTTAACGAGCATTTTCTTGATTTCATTATAAGTACCTATCATAGCAACCGCAACAACAATAAAATGTTCTTTTAAATTCCAAACATTTTCCAGCCTGTAAATAGGTATTCCATGAAAAGTCCCTTCAACAAAATTATCAATGACACAACAAATCACCCCCCTAGCTTTTTGCATACATGCAACCTTTTCCGCCTCAAAGACCAAATACGAAAACTATTTGCTACATTTCCAGCATCATCAAATCATACTCATATTTCTGATCCACAAAAATTCCATTACATATATTGTTTGCATACAATATATAGCCTTTTGATTGTAATAACAAAACAATTTTTCTATAATACTCTTTCTCAGCCAAATATTCTCCATTTAGCTCCGCAATTATGATCTTGGGACGATACAGATTAAAATCCAGTGCCGACAATGCCTCCAAATCATATCCTTCAATATCTATGGCAAGAAGATCACATTCACCCCCCAACATTTCAAACACATCATTTATATGGATGGTCGAAACAGATATGTCTTCCACGATAGGGAATTCTTCCCATCCTGGATTTCCTTCAATATGTTCTCTCACCAAAGAAGACAGTCCTATTGATTTACTTATATGCAGCGTCACTTTAGAATCTTCGCCTTCATAAATTGCCCTATTAAGCAGTTTATCTCTTTCCCGCATTCCAGCAATATTACTTATCAAATGTGGATTAGCTTCCACTAAAATACCGGAAGCTCCTCTCATATAAAAGTAATATGTATTGCTTCCATGTACTGGATCCATTACACCTAATTCAATATACCTCATCTGTTTATAAGGAATTTTTAATTTTTCACGTATACTATCAATCAACAAATCTTCCCAGCTACCAGAATAAGACACCCCTTTTAGCGGCCAGACTCCCCAAATCATACTGTATTCTTTCCAATACGGGAAAACCTGTATTTTTTTGTTGTCAATACCCATCTCATTTAATGTTTTTACTATTTCAGAAATATACAATGATGTTGTAATAAGTATATAATCATACTCTATGTCCGTTGAACTTAAATCCTCTATCAAAACCGCCTTCTTTCTTTTGTTCCATGGCAACAACGCGATTTTTTTAACATCTGAATCACAATAGCCCACAATTAAGCACATTTTTTCAAGTACAGTTTCATATCTCATGTAATTTTTCCCTAATCCGTACAAAATCACCTTATCCATTTACATTTCTCCCCCATAGACATAATCATCCATATCCTTTTGTCTGGATAACTCCCACTTCATAGGTTTTGCATCCTCTTTGGAGATAAACAGGCATTTATCACAGATATTCCTTACCTTTTGCAATTCTTTCAGTAATTTGTCATATGTTAAGTCAGCATCATAAATATCAATCAAACCATCCTTATCGTCTAAATCCTGCCCAAAATACTCATTAAAATATTTCATATAGGCAATTGGCGGACAAACAGCCAGATGCCCTTCATAAAGATTTGGACATGTACAATTTATGTGTGACACTCCCTGGCTGTGTCCCGTTCTGCAGTCAAACGTATACGCAAATTCATATATTGGTTCTGAACACCTGACATCTATTCCTTTATCCTTTACCCATGCAACAATTTCATCAATTTTACCTAATATTGGCGGATATACGGAAATCTGTATCTTAGCTTCATTTCTCATAATAGCATTTATGACTTTTTCATCCATATTCATTAACAATAATCCATTTGTCACAATACTAATTTCCGAAAACTGGTAAACGTTACGCACCAAATCAACATATTTATCCAATTCCCTGTTTAAAAAGGGTTCCCCCCCCAAAATATGTATATTATCAATATAAGAAACTAATTTTTTTAATTGTAACAGATCTCTTTTTACCGTTTCAAAATCAGCAAACTTTTCGCCTCTGACAAGGGGCGAAAAATGAACACATCCTTTACAATTTAAATTACAGGAATCTACAACATGAAATTCAATATATGGCATTCTTCTATATTCATCCCAAGTGCATATATGTTCTCTTATGGGTTCTATATAAAACTCTGGTTTTGCAATCCATATATCCTCTTTATTTATCCCTAAATTACAGGCTTCCTTCACCATTCGATTCAATAAAGGCATTCTTATTTTTGATGCGAAAATCATTTTGTCTATTTTCTGTTTCTTATATAATTCCACTGCCTGAAAAATGGAATAGACATAATATCCCTTTTCCTGTTCCCCCCATAGTTGTGTATCTAAATCCGTAAAGCCGCAAATTTCAATATCCCGAACTTTTTTTAAGTTTTCAAACATCTCATTACTTTCATGTCTTTTTATTATAACTTTATTCATATCCCTCTCCTTAATTTATAAAGCCGCAGCGCTTACAGTCCCACTTCCATAGCTTTTTTCTATACCGTTTTCAGTTTTTTAATACCCAAAGATAATTTTGGGAATGCATTTCTGCAATTCATCTAAAAACATTATCTTAAGATTTAAACAAATCAGGAACCTTACGCTCTAATTCCCATTTGTAATAATTATCAATCTTTTCAAGCTCGTCCACTTTATGCGCATATCGAATTGTTCCCAAATCGACAATCCTATGGTTCATAATAGGATTATCCAATAGTACTTCCAGTTCAGGTTTTGGAGTAATTCCATCCTCTTCCATCATGCTGATATCAAGAAATTCCTCTTGCGTATAAGTTCCCCAATTCAGTACCTTGGTAAAAAACACCTCGTCGGCTTCTAGTTCCATTCCCCATTTGACAAAGTCCAAAATTTCTCTGTAGTTTTTCTTCTGAACCACAAAATTAATTCTAAAATATGACAATTCTCCAGTTTTTCTTAACTTTGAAGCAAACTCCATATTCTTTTTTAAGATATCAAAGTTCCCGTTTTTGCGAATTGATTCATATGTATCCTTTACGGCGGCATCAATAGAAGCAGTAAGCATTATTTTGGCTTTCTTGCCCTTTGAAAATTCCCTCCATTTCTTTTCATTAAACAACATGCCGTTTGACAGAAGCCTTATCCACTGCAAATGTTCCATTTCCGCACTCGAATATATATCCTTATAAGTCTGACTGGCAAAGACTTCTCCATCTCCTGCCATAACTAAAAACTTTAAATCCGGCAATAGTTCTTTTTTTATAATGTCCGCATATCTCTGATTATCCTCTAATTCTTTCCCCGCTGCCACATACAGTCCATGCCTGCAAGTCTCACATTTTAAATTGCAGGTTGAGTCAAATCCAATTATACTATTCTGCGGACTTTCACACATAGCCTGATACGCTTCTTTTAAATTAATTATCCCCTTATCACCATGTCTTCCAATAAACAGCGGACACATATCTTTTTTACAAAATGTATATGTTTTATTGACTGCCGACAAACACATTATCTTATGTATGCTGGAGTTCCATATTTCTTTTACCGTATTTTGCTCAATACTTCCAATGCCTAATTTCATAAAAGTCGTGCAACAGCAAAACGCTGACCCTCCGCTTAAAATTTCCAGATGATTCAGCATTGTATTACATGTAAGTTCGTAGCAATTACTATCAAAAATAGTTTCTTCCAACAGTTTTGAGGGCAATACTATCAGTTCTTGAGAATTTATATAATTTTCATACTTCTTCAGCCCTTTTTTCTCTAAAAAATCAACAATATCATGATCCTTCGCCGCAGCAATTATTATATATAATTTCCCCCAATCGGCAATATCAGATGGTGCTTTTATTTCGCAGTTGTTATACTCTTCGCTTTGCTTATTTGTATCTATAAAATATTTTACATTATATTTTTTATTCCAGACACAGAAATCATTTGCACGTTTTCCCGTCCCCCAGACTACGATATCTGACCCTTCCGAAAAATTAAGTTCTCTGTCCAGAAGATGAAAGAAATCTTTCTCATAAACAAAGTCTTCCCCATATGCCAGCCCTAATGAAATCAACTTCTTTTTTTTCTGTTCCTTATGAAAATCACATATAATAATTCTATCGCATACTTTTTTATATTGCACTGCACATTCAACCCCATAAACCATTTCAAACCCAAAAGGATTTTCCATCGCAGTATCTTCATAAAAGCAGACAATATTCAACATGTTAAATATATAAATAAAGTCTTTTGAGACTCTGTTTATGCCATATATACCATATTTCATATTTCTATCCATTCCTTCCTGTCCACTTTTGGACTAAGCTACATCTCTTAATTACCTTATGAACTGTTAAAGAATTAATCTTTACCTCCGACTTTAACATTCATCTATTATTTCTTCCAAGCAGGCGATGGTTTTTATCCCCTTTGCTTTCAGCTGTGCGGCTATGGAATGATAATCACATATTACAGTTACAACCACAATGTCTGCCTCCGGCAGAATTTCGCTAGGTGAATATATCGGAATGTCGAATTTCAGATTATTAGCATTTTGGTCAATTCCATAAATAATATTTATTTGTGCATACAATAATTCTTTCAGTAAATGTCTCCCAAGCATGCCAAGGCCATATATTGCTATATTTTTATGCCCTCTGCACAATAAATAAACAGACAATTCCTTGCCCTCTTCCTTCAATGACAGCCATTTATGCAATACTCTCCAATAACTTTCATAACGGCTGACTTTATCCTGCAATATATCAATTGTCTTTTTATTATCCGCCACCCTGCTCTCAACAGATGATTTACTATCTATTTCCAAAGGATAATGTTCCCTCGCATATGGAAATGCTTTTAGATATTCATTCCCATATTTTTCATCAGGTTCAAGATACATTCCCTCTCCCCATTCATTCCATGCGTTTATGAAAATAAAATCATTTCCCGCAGCGGCATTTTTTGCATAAAGTTTTGATAAGTATAACTTAAATTTTTCAGGCGTATCACCTTCAATAACTACTCCTTTCGTACCTTTTCTAGGCGTATCGTCATACCTGCAGAAACCTCCATAATATACTTTCTTTGAAGTGATTTCTCTGCCTAATATATGTTCCCAGACATCATCATAAAGCGCAACTCGGTTCATGCCATTACGTTTTTCAAACATTTCTTCAGAACAATACTTTTCTAGCAAAGCAGCCTGCGGCTCATGAATCAGTTCTGCATCAAGAATATCACTTATTCGTCTATCTGAATTTGCACCAATTATGTACACCCCGTCAAAATTCTCTTTTTGCGCAAGTTCATTCCATTCCAACAGCATATCTGAAAGACAGAATATTTCTAATGGCTTATAAATTAAAAACACTGGCTTATTATCCTTTTTGATATACCTCTCATCTCGAAAAAAGGGCAGCAAATATTGAAAATGTTCTCTCCAGTTTTTCCTATCACCATATTTCTGTTCCAATAAAACACCATTATTATCTTGTACACTACCCGTTTCAAATTTTCCCGCCCATGCATTCCCATTTCTCACATTGCTCCATGAACATATCCATGACTCATTTGCCCAGCAAAAACAAAAGGGCATATCTATGTCTTGCCACTTCAGTAAATTTTCCGCCGGCTTTTCCAATATTCTTTGTCCATCCTTGAACCAATAATGATAATAACATAGCCCATATATACCATATATTTTCATCAAATCTGCCTGTCGGCTGACTGTTTCCTTATCCATCAAATTATAGTAATTATGTTTAAGTGGATATTTAGGCTGTTCATGTCCCTGATACAAAGGTAATGCTTTACTTACGGTCGTCCATTCAGTAAACCCCTTTCCCCACCATATATCATTTTCATCAACTTGATGAAATTGAGGTAAATACATTGCTATTGCCTTAAGTGTATCTATCATGCTTTAATTCTCCTGCCATATTAAGATATTTCCATAATTGATATTACCCTTGCTGATGTATACTTTTCTATTTCTTTGTTCTGCATCTGACATTCTGGTAGTGTATTAATAATTAAGTCAATATTTTTTGGCAATTCCTTTAAAAGAAAAACTCTATATTTTTTGTCCCAAATAATATTTTGATCAATAAATCCTTTTACTTGTATCCCCGCCTCTTCAAAAAAACTTAGCAATGCCTGTCCTATTTCACCATAACCATATAATAAAATATACTTGTTTTTGTATTTATCCAATTTATTCTTCATTGAAATTAACTTTTTTAAAGATTCCTTTTTAAAGAGTTCAACCACAAGATTGTTCAACATTATACATGTAATTCCACTCTCTTCATGAGAAAAATTTGCCTTCATATACAGCTTTTTCATTATCTCATTACTTTCTTTATAGTCATGTAAACTAGCTGTCAATTTTAAAAAATTACTAAGCAATTCATATTTGTTCATACTCTTTGTCTTATTCCAATTCTGTTGAATCAAATATATGAATGCATCCATCTTATTTTTCTTATCCAAATTTACGCTATTAGAAGAATAAACGTTTTCAAAAAGTACTTCATCGACAAATCCAATTTTATACTCATATGCAATGCGTAATGCCAGCTCATAATCCTCTACTGACTTAATATATTCCGAGAAGCCGCCAACCTTATTGATGACCTCTTTTCTTATTAACATTGCAGATGTATCTACCATATTTCCTTTTAAAAGTTTTTCATAAATGTATCCTTCCAGATTTGCTTTTTCATATTGTACTGCTGGTAAAATTCTTTCTGCTTTTGGAGTCCTATAAGTAAAACGACAATATACCATACCATATTCCGGATGTTCCAAAAGATAATTTATCTGTTTTTCTAATTTGTCTTTATTCCAATATGAGTCACTATCATTAAAAGTAATGTACTCTCCAACAGACACATTAATCCCTAAATTTCTTGCTTTGGACGGTCCTGTGTTGTGAGCACATTTTATATATTTTAATCTTTTATCCATAATGTCCATCACTATATTTTGTGTATTATCCGTCGAACAGTCGTCAACAACAATGCACTCGATGTTGGAATATGTCTGGTTCAGTACACTTTCAATAGAATCTCTTATTGTTCTTTCTCTGTTATAGGTTGGAATAATTACACTTACTAAATCATCACTCAATTTTTGTCCCCCTCAGACTACCCTATAAATTCCACACATACGAGTTTTCTATGCTTCTTCCAAACATTCGTTTACAAACCAAATCTAGCTGCTTGGAAAACGGTTTTTCTTTCCCTTGTTTCATTATCTTCCTTATGACCCAGTACAATTGCTCTAAATCCTCTTTATTTAAAAAAGTTTTTCCGCCTTCTGCATATCCTTTTTGGAAACATTTCAGCTCATTCTCACTCAACCGAAAACCATTCACTTTCAATGCATATTCCTGAATTTTTTTATATGTTTCCTGTCTTTCAATTTTTAATAAGGACTTATTTCTTGCTGTTTCATTTTCCGGGTTATCTCTCCAATATAATAGTACATGATCTAAATTTACTATTTTTCCCAAAACCGAACAGTCAATCCAAAACCGATAATCCTCCATTCCGTTCATATGATCTTGATACTTAATAGAATTACTCAGAATAAATTCCCTTCGAAACATTGCACTGCCATTCATAACAACATCTCGAAAAAGAAGCTCTGCTCTTAATCTGTCAGGGTTATGTATCATTTCACAATAATTATATCTGATAACATCATTGGATTGGTCTATTATATGCATAGCACCTCCAACCACTGAAATATCAAGATTCAAATCCAAAAATTCATTCTCCGTTTTCAATCGATAAGCTGGAGCAAAATCATCATCATCCATTAGTGCGATATATTCTCCGGTAGCTTTCTCTATTCCTTTATTTCTAGAAAATGCAATGCCCCTGTTAGAATCATTTTCTAATATTTTTATTCTGCAATCCTTTATTCCTTCTATAATTGAAATGCTGTTATCAGTTCCCTTATCATCAATTATTATTAGTTCAAAGTCAGAGTAACTCTGATTTAAAATTGACTGAACAGCATCTTTAACATACTTTTCTGCCATGTAAACCGGCATAATCACAGAAATTTTAGGCATTTCACACTTTCCTTCCTGAGCCAATTAATCATTCTATTAATAACAATTTACAACCTAAGTCGTTTACTATACTTATCCATCATTCACCAGAATAAATTTCTTCAAATGTCTTTACCATGGTTTCCATCCCATACCCTGCAGCATCCAAAATGTGTGATGTATCTTTTCTTTCATATCCACAGCTAATTTTCGATAGTTTCTCAACCCACATTTCCTTGTTCAGTTCCAGATACTCAACATCATCCGTAACTTTAGTAATGCGTGGGACCGTATTGCTGACAATACACTTTAACCCAGCAGCCTGCGCCTCAATTAACACAAGCCCATATCCTTCGTAAAATGAAGGAAATGCAAAAACATCCATTACCTGCAGCAAGCAATTTACATCTTCCCTTTTTCCCAGAAAGAGTACTTTGTCTTTTAACCCATACTTTTGTGCCTTGGTTCTTATGCTGCTTTCCAGCTCTCCCACCCCAATCAGCAAAAGCTTCGCATTCTCGTCCCTCATTGCTATGTCATAAAAAATTTCCAATAAAAATTCGTGATTTTTTTCATAGGCAAAACGTCCTATATGTCCTATTACAAAATCACCCGTTTGTATTCCCAGCTTCATTCTATATTCTGTTCTTATAGAAACATTAAATTTAAATTTATCCAGCTTAACTGCACCCGGAATAATCCTGATTTTTTCCCAAGGTATTTTATCTTTATATAGCCATTCCGCCGCTTCCTTAGAACAAGCCAAAAAATCCGTCGCTATTTCGTCTGTGAGCATCTCTCGCTGTTCATAATGAAGTTTATTTGCTGCTTCTCGGGATTGTTCTTCTTTGATATGTACTCCAGTGCTATGAGCATGTACTATGATTTTTGAAATCCCCTTCTTCTGCGCAAGCTTTTCCAGCCAGAACCCTCTCCACCAGTTGGTATGTAAATGAACCACATCATACCCATTCTCCAGAATGCTGTTTACCTCTTTTGCAAACCGTTCCTTATCCTCTTCTGCATATACGGACAAATAATAAATTTTACATCCTTCCTTCTCCAATTGTTCCGCATAATCTAAATAATTGCTCATTGTAACAAAGTCAAAAGAAAATCGATCTTTGTCTATATATTTCCACAATCTCAGAATAAATTTAGTAATCCCTCCGCCCGTATTGCTTATGGTAAAATGTAATATCTTTATTTTCTTCCCTGCACTGTTTGTGTTTAAATACATATTCCTTTTCTCCTGAAATAGATTTTATATCGTTTTACAACATATCCGCAATCAATATTCCGAATTCATCTAAACACTCTCTAACCCTTTCATGTAAAATTCTAATTTATTTGCCGCCCTTTCACTGGCTCTGCCGTCAAACACCAGTCCTGCTGCTTCCGCCAGACACTTTATTTTATCACCATATGCCTTCTCATCAAAATTTAAAATATTCTCTTCCAGTTCCTCATTATTCTGAGCAATAGGATACGGCAATACCGCATCAATCTCCGGCGTCATCTTTTTATTATTTGTCACATGATTCAATTGACCGCTTGTCATATTCCACATCAGACTGCCTCTCTCACGGGCGTATTTCTCTATATCGTCCGCATAGATAAATACCGGAATTCCCGCAAATCCCGCTTCAAACATCGCACTGGAATAATCTGTTATGTAGGCGTCCATCCCTGCCAGGATTTCATACATATCATCTGCCTGACTCTCATCTATCAATCGTTCCTGTATTTCTTCATTTCTATATTCCCGCAAAATCGGCGCCAGCTGTGGATGCACTCTGATACATAGATACCATTTCCCGCCAAATCTTTTCTCCAGACATCCCATAAGACGCTTAAAATCTATTGTCCACACCTCGGAAAAGACACTTCTCTTCCCATTTCTCGCACGCTCCCTAAACGTAGGCGCAAACATCAGCACCTTAGACTCTGAGGGAATATTATGCTTCTTACAGAACCTGTCATGACGCAGGCGCTTGTCACCATATAACACGTCACATCTGGGAACTCCAATCTTTAAGAAACTTCCTTCATACACCATAGAATTGTAAAACGAATCTTCACACCATTTGGAATCGATTACAATATCATCTATCATTTGGGAATCATTCCTGCTTACCAGATACGCCATTTGGGAAAAGCCTTTTCCCCTCCATATTCCGGTACATTTCATGCCCATGGTATAATGGTTTGTATTTAAATAATATTGATTCCTTCGTTTACAGGTGCCATAAGGTTTTCTGTAATTATCAATCCAGATTTTTGATGTGGACAGCCAATATGCCCTGTTCCATAACGTGTTAGGCACTTTTCTGATATATTCCGGAAACGATTTTCCCATATCGTTCACAAACCACACGAATTCATATGAGGGATCTCTCCTGTGCAGTTCTTCCACAATATATTTAGGGTTACACCCAAACCCACCCTTGCCTTCAAAAGTACACACGCTGATTCTATTGCCTTTCACCGGAAAAATTCTGCACAAATAAAAGCACATTCTGTTTCCAAGTGCTTTTATTCTCCTGAATAAAATATATGCTTTTTCTCTCCAAGGATAATTCATCATATACCTCACAAGGACATATGTATCTGCTTTGCCAGCAACATATCACTGACACAGTCCACTTCCGTCCATTTATACTCACTGATATCCTTATAATATAATTGGAAGTCTTCGTTAAATATCATCTGAACAAGGGCATTCTCATACCACTGATCATACATACCGCATTCCACCATCTGTTCAACACATCTCTTCAGCTTTCCTGCAGATTCCCCATCCAGCTTTGTAATCCCTGCATATTCCCCATAACAACTCTCCAGATCTTTGCTCATTACAAGGATTTTTCCGTTATTTACCTGAACATTATAGTCTCCCGCGTCTTTAATACTACTGTCGATCAACACTTCCGGCCTGTCCACCCTATGACAGATATAATCTTTCACCAGCTTCTCTTCAACAATGATGTCTCCATTAATGATCGTAATATTCTCATTTTCCAGATGTTCTCTTGCAAACCAGAGTGAAGCAATCGAATTTGTAACTTCATAAAAGGGATTATATTCAAAAGTGACACCCATAATCTCCTCTTTTATTTTCCCGCACATAAATCCCACAACTACTATAATATCCGCATCCGCATCATATTTCTCAATCAACGACACCATCCGCTTCAAAATACTTGTATCCTTATCAAGCTTATACAGTGATTTGGGATAACTCAGCGTCAAGGGATGCAGCCTGGAGCCTTTTCCTGCCATCAAAAAAATATATTTCATCTGCCCACTGCCCTTTACCATAATAATAATCCAATTCTGATCATATATCTCTCGGTGGAAAACTGATATCAATTCCATAATTCGCTGCGCTTTTTACCACATTGATCCCAAGCGCCTCCACCGGACTCCTCGCCATATAAGGATTTGCGCATTTTTCCGGCGCACATCCGTTTTTACATAATTTACAAGAACCACCTATAAAAGATAATGCCGTTGAATTATTATGTTCCCACAGCCACTTTTCACATTCCAGCATCGCCCTGTGCAGCTGAACGGACGAATCGTTCCTCACTGCGGCAAAATCACTTTCTGCCAATTTCATTTTCAAATAAATAAATGCAGCACAGGTAAATTCATTCAACATTTTTTTATAATCAATATTCGGCAGTTGGGGGGCATTTCCAACTAATATTATATTTTCCACAGTAAAAGCAGTTCATTTTCACACATTCTTCAAAAACCAGCCGTGAAACGCTTATCATTTTTCCTTCTACCAGATATCCCTTATCATTACAAAATAAAAGCATTTTCTTCAAATCATCATTCTGCATTTCTCCCAAATCTTTCATTTAAACTAACCATCTTAATTTTTGGTCTTCTGGCACCAAATAAAGAAGCTTATAAACAGCCCTTTCTATTTATGATTCCGCAGTATACCTGCCCACAGCAGACCACAAAATTTTCCTCTCTAAAAAGCACTGTAGTTTATCACTCATTCGTATCATGTATGTATTCCTGCCCGCACTCCAAGATCTCCTCCGCACCGTCTTGTCCGCACCACGCTACATTTTTTCTTATTATTCTTGCAGGAACTCCGGCAGCGATACAATTATTTGGAATCCTACTTTTTACCAGACTCATTGCTCCGATAATGCTTCCGTTTCCAATTTCAGTATCGTACAATATCTCTGCGCAATCTCCCACCCATACATGATTTCCTATTATAATTTTTCTTTCTCTTCTGATATGTTGGAGAGAATTTATATTCTTCCTCGCTGCAATGTCAAAGATGGAATGACAGTCATTGCTCCACATGCTGATACTAAATGAAAACAAACAGTCATTGCCAATCAGAATACTTGTATCTATAGACAGCACAAATCTGTACTGTCTGTTTATTCTGAATTCATCTCCTGCCCTGAATACAGCATTTTTATACAGCCAAAGCATCCCTCCTCCATAGAAGTTTCCCCTCTTTCCTATCTCCAGTTTGGCATTTTCCCCCAGTCTCCAGTCTGTCAAACCCTCACTGCTCTCTAGGACGCCTGCACTATGGACATTGGAATTATCATTCAATATCACTTCAGCGCCTTTTCCTATATTCATACTCATCCAAGCGATACCGCACCCGTATTTCATCTCCAGCCCTGCCTCATCCCCCATAGTAATTTCAGTTTTCGTCAAATGCACTTCTGAGCCAAATACCACTTTCGAGGAATGATGGATGAAAATCCTGCTTTCCACAAACTGCCCATCATCGCCAATTACAATTTTAGAATCATTGTTGATATAAATACAAGTGTCTCGAAATCGGACATTATCCCCAATCTCTATCACCGAACCAAATCCCGAAAAGCAGAATTTAAGCCCCTCATATTTTCCAATTATTTTATTCCCATGTGCGTCTTCATAATATTCCGGGGTCTGCCGCAACACGCAGTCGCTAAAATAGTAATAATCTACGTTCGGTAAATACCCCCCCAATCAGTTTCTCGCTAATTGACGAATAATAAGCAATTGGAATCACCACATAATATTTATCCGCTCTTCCTGACAAGCAGTCCGGCGAAAACACTTTCTTTTCATCTATTTTGGCCGTGTCACTGTCAACATAAAATGCTGTGTTTATCCCATACTTCTCCTTCAACCCATCTTTAATGCAATCTGACACCCCATAGCTGCCCCATATGACAATCTCCCGTCCCCTGTAATTTTCGTGTATCCTATAAATAATATGCTCAATCCAATCCTCTGTCTGTTTCCGTTTCCTGCCTTCTTTTACCTGCACTTCTCTCATTTGCACCCCTTTCTCAATGTTCCTGCATTCACATCATCCCCCGCAGCATTCGCCTATACATGCAGACCGTATGCTTAAGCTATTGCCTGCGCAACTCAACATGATATGCTCTCTCATCTACAAAAACACTTCGCATTACAGCACAAAAAATCCTGCTATAAGCTGTCGTATCATTTTCGCATACTTATATCAGGATTTCTGTCCTTGGCCATCCGATTGGATAACCTATATTCAATTATGGCCGTTTCTCAATCACACACTCATGCCTCTTCGTCTTCTCATCATAACTGATCCCCACCAGCAGCACTTCGCTCCCATACCCTTTAAACACCTCTGGATAATTTCTCTCCTTCATCTGGGCTATTGCCCCCTTCGCTCCCTTATTCCATTTCAACTCCACTAACATAACAGGCATGGAGGAGCCTTTCTTCGGCAGATACGCCACATCCGCATACCCTGTTCCCGACGGCAGCTCCTGTATTTCCTTAAATTGTTCCATACAGCTGATATAGGCAAAACGGATGACACTTCTGAGAGCCTGTTCATTGTTATAGAAAATGGGGGCTGTGGACATACTGTGTACTTTTTCGACTGCGGATGCTTGTCATATCATTCTGAAATATGTCTATATCCGCTGGACACCGGGCATCTCCTAACATCTGCAGGATTGTTTCTTTCAGCCCGTCAAAGTTCATATCAATATAGATTTTCAATGTTTCATAGGTTTCTGTCTGTGCCCAGTAGGATCTGAATTTTCTATTACACATTGCCTGCATAATAGCATTGGGATTATATACTGAACCAACCTCCTGAAAACAATATCCGTCATACCACTTCTTTGTTTCACGGAAATCCATATTGTATTTTTCACAGAGCTGTTTTACTTCCGGCTCCGTAAATCCTACATATCCTGCCAGACAGCCCGGCTGCAGCATAGTATATTCCCTAAAATCTGTCATCGTCGATTGTGTTCCATATTTCTTGATTGGGAGAATCCCAGTCATATACGCAGCTACTATCATCCTGTCAGTCAGGCTGCTCTTAAACAGCCCCCGAAGAAGTCTGATGTATTGTTTTTGCAGCTCCACATCATCCTTTGCCTCCCGAAATAAAGCATCCCACTCATCTATGATGACAATAAATTTATTTCCCGTGAGTTCGTGAATCCTTGCCATCGTTTCAGGCAGGGATGGTTCCCCTGACGCCTTCGGGTAGCTCTCACATAAATCCTTTATCACCTTTTCCTACAGGTCGAAAACCGTATCTTTTATTTCTGCCGCAAAAGATTTCCCGAATCTCCTGGCACGACTTACACATATCAGCTTGTCCATTGTACCCAGCTTTTCGTTGACAAAAGAAATCAAACCTGTCTTGTCAACATACTGACCTTTTCTAATCGCCCGAAAGCTGTCATTTCCCACATTTAAATATCTTCCCATGCCTGCCATTCCTCTTTTCAATGCTGTTCGTGCCCATTGTCACCAATAAAAATATGCTCCCATATCATAGCAATGGAAATATGAAATGGTTTTACTATACCATAATTTTGCACGCTTTAGCGTGCATGGAATCGGAAGTTGACACAATGCCTTTCTGTGTCAACATTGTACCATGATTTTGTGCGCTTTGGCGCACATGGAATCAAGAGTTGACACAATGGCCTTCTGTGTCAATATTATACTATGATATGAAAAAATTATATCATGAAATCATATATACCGCAAGCCGTACCCGAAGGAACAAAATACCTGAAGCATCTCTTCCCGCCGAGACATATAGAATGACTGTTCTATAATTCGTTTATCACATTTTCCTGATATAAGTATGAAATTGTCAAGGTACGTTATTACATCTATCTTCAAACAATGCACAGCCTTAAGAGCAATTCAAACGGCTCCTCCCACAAACTCAAAATCATATCTTTGTACCATTTTGTGAGACCAGCTCTGCTTGTAGAAAACTGTGCCTTAGTCAGTTGTCCAAATGCTTTTGCGAAACCATCCCTGCTTGTCAGTTGTCCAAATACATTTCCGGTTCATTCAGGAACACATCCGTAATCCCCAAATCCTCCAAAGCCCCCAGATTCAGCAGGGTTCCTGTGGGTTTCTCCGGATAGAGATGACCGCTAAGCCATGCCCTCACCCTATAGCCCTCCAGTTTTTCCTTTGACAGATCCATCCCTTTCCAGAAGGGATGCAGTGCCGCTGCCCCACAGCCGCCTTTACATTTATACAGGCAGTCGGAGACTTTTGTATCCAGAATGCCCAACTTAGCGCCGCTGTCCAGGGATTTCAATCTTTCCAGCGATTTAGCGTAAAAACTTGAATATACAATATTATTTTGAAAACCTGTTTTATGTATCAGCTCTACTATTTTTTCTTCCATCCCATGGTATGGGATAATGCTGTTTTTCAGCTCTATGTTAATTTTCAGGCCTTGCCCCAGTCTGTCTCCCAGAAGAGCCAAAACCTCTTCCATAGCTGGTATCCGCTCATGTCTACCATTTCCTGCATCTATCTTCAATTCTTTCAGCCGAGCCAGGGTATAATCTTTTACATACCCTGTCCCGTCCGTGGTTCTGTCCACCCTCTCGTCGTGGATTACAACCAGTTCACCGTCTTTTGTCAGCTGAATATCCATCTCAATTCCCGCCAGATTTATTAAACCTGCTGCCTTTTCAAAGGCAGTCAGCGTATTCTCCGGATACCTTTGGCTGCATCCCCTGTGTGCCCATATTTCCATGGTTTTCCATCCTCTCTGACAGCTGCTCTTCCCTGCCCTCCGCAAGCATAAACTGCTCCATAATTTCAGCCAATGCCGCCGATTCCCCCCTCGTCAGTTTGAATTCATTATTATGGTTGCCGTTGATCATGGACAGAAAGTCACTGATTTCATAGCGCAGCCCGTCCCCCAGAAAGATTTCCGAATATTTATCCACTCTCTCCTGATCCTCATAATACACCTCGAAGTAAGTCGTCTTCCACCAAGGCGCCTCCGCCACAAGATACCCCTTAGTGCCGGATATCAGAAGCCTCCCTTCCGATTTCACACCCAGCCCGCAGGTCGCGGTTGCTATACCGTCGGGATAACGCAGAGATATTTTCGTAAAAATATCCAGCCCCTTTTCATTTTTAATAGTCTCAAAGCGGATATCCTCATATTCCTTTCCGAAAATCTTCAATATTGGCAGCATCACATAACTGCCCAATTCTATAAAGCTGCCTCCATAGATATGATTCGTCAATTCCCGGCTGTTCTCTGACTCCAGTTTCGTAAAACACGCCTCTACATTTCGGATACTGCCTATTACGCCGCTGCAGGCTATGCCCAGAAGCTTATGAAATCCCGGGCAGTATGCTGTTTTGATTCCCTCGAACAAAATAAGCTTATGCTCTTTAGCACAGCGCATCAGTTCTTCTGCCTGCTTCTTCCGCAGCACCATTGGCTTTTCACACAACACATGTTTTCCATGCTCCAACGCTGATTTCACATACCCATAATGAGTCTCGTGAGGGGATGCAACATACACAGCATCTACGGCTGTATAAAATTCCTCTCTGTTCTCGTATACATTGATTTCCCATTTGTTCGCAAAGCGGAGCGCACTCTCCGTATGGGGGTTATAAACGCCCTCTACACTTACCCCGCTGACAAGCTTCGCTTCCAGAACAAACCGATCCGCAATCCGCCCCGTACCGATGATCCCGATTCTTTGAATATGCTGTTTCTGTTCCCGCAGTATGGTGCTGGAAATGTTCTTTGTCCGTTCCAGATAGATCACCTCACAGAAATCTTTCAAGTAATCAAAACACCCCGTCCAGTCGGAACCAACGGTAAAGATATCTATGTCATATTTTTTGATGTCATTGAACTTCTGTCCCTGGGTCTCCTCCACGATAACCTCATCGACAAATCCTGTTTTCCGCACGTTTTCAATCCGCGTCGTCAGAGAATCCACCACATTCAATTTCCCTCTTGCCCTGTCGTAGGTCTCCGTCGTGACGCCTACAATCAGATAATCCCCCAGCGCCTTGGCCCTCTGAAGCAGCCGGTAATGCCCTTCATGGAAAAGGTCAAATGTACCATATGTAATTACTTTAGTCATCTTCTTTTCCACCGCAGCCCCTCTTTTCATTGTAATTTTTGTCCTGAAATTTCCTGTTTCTTTTTTTCAGCCTTACTCCCTGATTTTTTCACACACAAATCGATATACATTTTCCCCACATCTGCCTTCCGTGTCTGCGATGATCTTTGAAAATGCCTTTAACTGCCTCTCTCTGTCAAACTGATTTCCAGTGATTCTGCCATCCAGAAAGTCTTCCAGAGAATTAAACGCATTTTCATTCAGGCAGTACTGCATCCATTCCGAATCCTCCATAAAACCCGGTTCATGTGCCCTCAGCTCGTCATAGTCAAATTCTATTGTGACCTCACTGTACTCCTTTGTGTTAATATTGATATCATAAAGCTTCCTCTCCGGCCCATACCATATCCGGCAGTCCGCTTTCCCATACTGAGGGAGTGTAATAATAAATCCTCCCATGCCTCCCGCAACAAAATATCCATTCCTTCCGCGGTTTTTGAAAGGCAGCGGCGGCTTCCATTCTTCCATTTTCCCCGTCTCCCGGTCAAGAGAAAGATACATATTGCCCCAGTTCGGCGATATAATAATATTCTCTTTTTCATTTTCCTTAAAAAAAGCCATCGTACCAAAGGGTCGTTCTTCACATTCCAGGTCATAGGGCCACTTAATGGATTTGAAATCTGGCGGAATGTCACCGTATTCCCTTGTTTCCCCCGTCTTTGGGTTCCAGCGTGTGATGGTCATCCCATTCAGGGGCAGCAGCCATAAATCATCCCCGTCCGGCACAATTCCCTGCGTTCCGAAACCGCATTTGGATTGACTGCTGAGTATCCTTGCGTTGAATGTGTCCATATCAAGGAACAGGAAATGATTGTCCTCCGGAGAGGCAAATACCAGCTCGTTCCCATAGATGCCTATGCCTCCCACCCGCCATTCTCCCTCAATATTTCTCACATTGAACTGCTTAACTCCCTTTGCGCAGCTTACTTCTTCCGTGGCAATATCAAACCGAACCAGCCATGGGTATTGAAACGGAAACAGAAAGATATACTTTTCATTATACCAGTAACTATAGAAAGCTCCTGCCTGTGTCATCTGGTAAGGCAGCTCAATTTTTCTGATCTTCTTGTCTTTAATCACCAAAAGATTCCGGGCATTGCCGGGGAGCACGTAAATCTTGTCTTTGATTTCCAGTGCCCTTATGTAATACCCTCCTGCGGAATAACCTGTTTCAAGATCCATGTAAAACTTATAATGGTAATCGTTTTTTTCGGAAAACCAAAGCTGATTGTTCCTTGAGATCTGATATCTGTCTTTTCCCCACATATCCAAGGAAAGATTGATGGCCTCGCCGCGCCAGTCCCCCTCCTGCGGCAGTGTGTTAATATAATTATTGAATATAAACAGCGGTTTCCCGGCAACGCCAAAAAGTGATGTTACGCTTGTCCCCGCATCCCCGATATAAGCATCCGAATACGCGATTGCCATGTCTATATCCGGCGTGTCGTCATATATCCCTGTATTTTCATTGACGAAGGCATCCCTCAGGGCATCATACAGAGGCTTATACATGGGTCTCATAGAACAAAAGCTGGATTCCAGCAGCGGATGGGGCCGCCACAGCAGGCATGCATCCTCCCTTCCCCGAAAACACCGGAACACATAGTCCATCTTTTTTAAGAAAGTCTCCGTGTCCCCCAGCATACCCTGAATGCTGGTATTATAAAAGTACACTTTCTTTCCCGCCATTTTTTCTTTCCACCCTGTGGGCGGTTCCGGCGGATTTTTACACATATGGATTACCCTGTCAAACTTTGGAGAGCCTAACGGCACCATTTTTTCCTTCGGCACCGACGAATCAAAAAATCCGCAGTATTTCTCCGACTGAATGACAATGTAATCCACATGAAAATAAGCCCGGCACAGCGCCTGCCCTTCCGCCATGCTGCCCGCCGTGGCATAGTAGGGAATATACACCAGACATTCCGTGTGTTTCTTCAGCTCAGCCGAATAAAATCTTGGGTCTATGCTTGTGACATAATTGGCATCATCATAGGGCGTATGTATAAACACTGCATCCGGCTTCCTGTCTTCAAAGGAATAGGAATCATAATGCACTATGGGCACATAAGGCGGCAGTTCATTTCCTTCGTAATGGTATGTGCCCAAAGAACCGTCCGGATTCTTGTCATAATAAGGAATCGGAATCACATAAGCATCACACTCCGGGTCTGTATGCGCCGCCTGCCACACACTTTCCAGAGAATCCCACATGGATGCCTTATAAGGTAGAAACACAATTTCACGACGCAGCTTTATGTCATTTCTAATGCTGTTCTTAATCTGAATCAACAACCTGTGCAGCCTTTTATGAACGTTACTCCCATTGGCTTCCCGACAGGCGGCTGTGGAACATCCCGCAAGCTCCTCATATATATGATAGAGCAGTTCGCAGTACTCCTCCAATAATGATACCGCTTTACAGCCTTCTCCCGCCGTTTTTTCAATCAGCTCTCCCAGCCGCAGGGCACCTTCCTGACATTGAGCCAGCAAATCCATGGCAGCCGCGGAACTGCCTGTTTCCATATATCTTTTTATTTCTTTGTGTGCCTGTTCCAGCAGTTCCAGAAATCCCTCTGCCTGTTTTTTCTGTGTTTTCCTCATAGTCCCTTTTCCTTTAAGTGGCTATACTGCTTCCTGCCACAAGGCTGATTATTTTTTAACATCTTCTTGTTGTACATGGCGCATATTCTGAACCAGACTGTAATTGCCCTCATTTATGGCATTTTAAATTGTTTCCCCGCCTGTACGGACGCCTACTCCCACACCCATGTAATCGGTGCTTCAACAAGATACTCCAAATACCCTGGCGGTCTTACACCATCCCTTGGTATTATCACACATTTTATTTACTCCTAAATCTACTCCTAAACAATACACGCCCATCTCACATTTTAAATAAGGCACATTTC
>CAJUGT010000002.1:0-35264 GCA_910586435.1 uncultured Acetatifactor sp.
TGATGTTGAAAATGTTGCCAAATCGTTGCCAGAACCTAAACAAATTTGCTTGCAACCCACATAAACACTAGGTTCTTTAAGCCCATTTCATCACTCAAATTCAATCGTCCCAGGCGGCTTCCCAGTCACATCATACAGCACCCTGTTCACATGGCCAACCTCATTCACAATCCGGCTTGTGACCTTCCTCAGCACTTCCCATGGAATCTGTGCCGCCTCCGCCGTCATAAAATCAACCGTGTTCACCGCTCTCAGGGCGATAGCATAATCATAAGTCCTTTCATCCCCCATAACCCCCACAGAACGCATATTGGTCAACGCCGCAAAATACTGGTTCAACTCCCCACTCAAACCGGCATTCTCCACTTCCTCCCTGTAAATGGCATCCGCATCCTGGACAATTCTCACCTTTTCCGCCGTCACTTCGCCAATGATTCTGACACCGAGTCCCGGGCCGGGAAATGGCTGACGATATACCAGATTTTCAGGAATTCCAAGCTCCAATCCCACTTTCCTCACTTCGTCCTTAAACAGGTTCCTCAACGGCTCCAGGATTTCCCGAAAATCAACACACTCCGGCAATCCTCCCACATTGTGATGTGACTTGATAACCGCCGATTCGCCACCCAAACCACTTTCCACCACATCAGGATAAATCGTTCCCTGCACCAGGAAATCAACTGCGCCGATTTTCCGGGCCTCTTCCTCAAATACACGGATAAATTCCTCTCCGATGATTTTTCGCTTTTGTTCCGGCTCCTCCACTCCTGCCAACGCAGCATAAAAACGTTCCCTGGCATCCACCCTGACAAAGTTCAAATGATAACCACCCTTTGAACCAAACACGGCCTCCACTTCATCGCTCTCATTTTTTCGCATCAAACCATGATCCACAAATACACAGGTCAGCTGCTCCCCTACCGCCCTGGACAGCAAAACCGCTGCCACGGAAGAGTCCACACCCCCGGACAATGCGCAAAGCACCTTGCCATCACCAACTTTTTCACCAATGGCCCGGACACTTTCTTTTACAAAAGTATCCATTCTCCAATCACCCCTGCATCCACAGATATTACGAACAAAATTATAAAGCATTTTGGTGCCATCCACTGTGTGCAGTACCTCTGGGTGAAATTGAATCGCATACAGCCCTTTCTCAACACATTCCGCTGCGGCAACCGGGCAATCGGCTGTTCTTGCAGTCGCCCGAAATCCTGAAGCCATTTGGGCGATATAGTCGAAATGGCTCATCCAGCATACCGTATGGGGCGCAACACCTTCAAACAAACCGGAAGAGGTATCCACCTCCAGTTCCGTCCTGCCATATTCCCTCACGCTGGCACGGCACACTTGGCCCCCCAGCACATGCGTCATAAGCTGCGCCCCATAGCACAGCCCCAACACCGGGATTCCCATCGAAAATAACTCTGGTGAACAGGTTGCCGCTCCCTCCTCATAACAGCTTCCCGGCCCCCCTGTCAGAATAATTCCCCTGGGGCGCAGCTCTTTTATGATAGCCAAATCCGTCTTATATGAGTATATTTCACAGTACACATTACACTCTCTGACACGCCTTGCCACCAATTGATTATATTGTCCGCCAAAATCAATGACAACAACCAATTCCTTTTCCATGTTCTCCTCCGTTCGCTCAATCCGTACCTCACCAGCCTTGTCAGCCATAGGTTCCAGACGCCGAGATTATTTCCGGCTTCCTTCCGAAACACTTTCATCTTGCAGTATCCTTCCGGTAGTGCCGGAATTCGTACCATTTTCCCCAGACGCGCCTTTGCTTTCTCCGGTTAAATCAGAAAGCGGCCTGAATGTATACCCCATTTCCTCCCATTTTGTAAGCACATCATCCAGAATTTCCCCATTTGTTTTGGATGTACTATGCAAAAGCACAATCGCTCCCGGGTGGATTCGTCCCATCAGCTTTGACATGGCCTCCTCATGGCTGGGCTGTGCGTCCTGATTCCAGTCCACATACGCAAGGCTCCAAAAAAATGTAGAATAGCCCAATTCCTGTGCCATCTTCAGATTTGCCGTACTGTATTTTCCCTGAGGAGGCCTGTAATACATTGTCAGCTCTGTACCTGTTATCTCTTTAAATAAAGCCCCAACATCATCCATTTCTTTTCTGAAAGATGCCATATCCGAGATTTTGGACATGTCCGGGTGATGATATGTATGATTGCCCACTGTATGCCCTTCGGCCACCATTCGCTTCACAATTTCCGGAGCGCTTTCCAGAAAATGGCCTACTACAAAAAATGTGGCCGGGGCATTGTGATTCTTCAGCGCATCCAATATGGGTTCCGTGTTGCCATTTTCATACCCGCAGTCAAACGTCAGGTATAAGACCTTTTCCTCCCCTTCCCCACAAAAATAGGCGTTATACTGTTTCAATTCTTCTGCTGAGACATTGCCCGTTGGTTTCTGTCCTTCCTGACCAAATCCCAGTCCCCAATTCTCATTTTCCGACAAAATAGGCCCTGTGGTCTGTTGTGTTTCTCCATAAATTCCCGCTGCGGCCCTTCCCAGGAAAAACATGGCACACAAAAAAATAAATGTTGGAATTACCCTCTTCCAGTCCACCCTGCCGCTTCCTGTAAATCTCCTCACAGCATCCTTTACATAAATTGTCCTCATTTTACTTTCTCCCATGTCAAAATCATTGACATGCATGCTATATGATTTACTATAAGTATATGTAAAGGAAGCTTAGCCAAATTCCATGATGTCAATCACAAAACACAACAGTTTGGAGACGGAACTGCCGCAGCGAAACTGCCAAAGTCAGGGGACTATATTTGTGTGCCATGTGCTCTAAGTATTATCGTAACCATTCAGACAATCACTGTTGGAACATCTTCCGAAGATTTTCCCGATATAAGAACATAAAGTTTAGAACAGATTCTTTATCGCGTCCACTGCGCTGGATGCCTTATCAGCCATAAGCTTGGCCTTCACACCCTGAATCACCTGATGAATGATTTCATCCGGCAAATCCACCCCAAGAATGCTCTCCAAAGCCTTTACCGGTTCTCTCTGAAATTGTTCCTGAAGAGACTTATCCCTGGTAATTCTCTCAAAAACTGTCTTAATCTGTTCCTTTACCTGCTCTTTTACATCCATTGTAGTTACTCTCCTTCTATTCTTTTCCAGTACTGCGTAAATGCTTTTATGCTTGCATACCCATTATACTTTGAATACCTCTGTCCTGTAAAGCAGTTTTAAAAAATTACAAAACAATCCTATTATGATGGAAGTTTGATGCAATTCGGCTTTATAATTAATAAAACCCGTGATATAATATCTACAAAGCCCAGAGCCAGGCGGCCGAATGCTTCCAAGCTGGCCTGCGCAGATTCTTTTTGGACAAGTTAAATGAATCTGCCTGGCACTTGGCTCATTGCTTGCGGGAATAAAGCACTGCTAATTATACTACAAAGGATTCAGGAGAAATTTTTATGAAATATTACATGAAACATAGGAAAAAACTTAAGACAGCCTTACGAATATTACCCTTTTGTCTGGCAATTGGAACCTGTGGATGCGGAAATGTTGCTGAAGACAATCCAGACCCTCGCCCCACATCCCCGGTGGAAATTGTGTCACCTGTTGAAATACAGCCCGGTGCTGATGCCACGGCACCTTCTTCTTCACCGACTGGCAATGCATCCACAAACGCAACCCCATCTCCGGCGCCCACAGCCGTACCGACACCGGAACCTACGCCCGCCCCCACCCCGGATCCCGGTCCGGAACCCACCAATGTATTTGAATCGGAAAGTTGGTGGCTTTCCTATGGTGAACCAGGCGCTCAGACCCAGCCAAGGGGAAACGCAAAGCAGTCGGACCTATCCTGGTATGGCTCATATTATTTGGGCAGCCCTGATGAAAAAGTGGTGTATCTGACCTTTGACTGCGGATATGAAAACGGCAATACAGAACTGATATTGTCCGCTTTGGCAAACCACAACGCAAAGGCAACTTTCTTTATGACGGGCCAGTTCCTGGAGACGGCTCCCGACCTGGTAAAGCGCATCCTTGAAGAAGGCCACGAAGCCGGAAACCACACTTGGAATCATCCGGATATGTCAGCGTTTACAGATATGGCAGATTTCCAGAAGGAACTGGACGATGTCGCTAACCTCTTTTACGAAATCACCGGTACAGAAATCGGACCCTACTATCGACCGCCTGAAGGCCGATGCAGTGAAGAAAACCTCCGATGGGCAAAGGAATTGGGATATCATACCATTTTCTGGGCTCTTGCCCATGTGGACTGGTATCAGGATAACCAACCGGACCCCCAGGAGTCCATTGACCGCCTTACCTCAAGGGTATCACCCGGCGCTGTTGTGCTGCTGCACAACACATCCCAGACCAATGGGACAATCATTGACGATCTTATGACCAAGTGGGAAGAACTGGGATACACTTTCCGTCCTCTCTCCGACTTGACCGGACCATAAAATCAACACCGTCACGGGCTTACTTCCCGTGACGGTGTTTTATTTTTTATTCCGCCGTCAGCACCACAACCGTTCTGGGCGGTATCTTCAATTTGATTCCATAATGGAATTCTGTCTCTTGTCCAATATCCTTTCCATCTTTGTATTCCACATTGGTATTGACACACACTTTCCACTTCATGCCGCCCGGCAGGTTGGGAAGCTGCATATCAAGGGGCTCCCAATAGGCATTCATCCCGTAAAACACAATATCGTCCCTGGTGTCTTCCTTATTTCTTCCCGCATACATGATTCCTATAAGCCGAGTGTTATGATCCGTCCCGCTGTTCCATGGATACCCATTGTGTATACTGATTTCAGGCAGGCCACAGGACGCTTCCTTTGTAGTCTTTCTGACAATATCATGCTCCTTACGAAACGCAATCATATACCGCACAAAATCGTGAATTTCCCCATACTCTTCCAACCTTGTCCAATCCAGCCAGGAAATAATATTATCCTGACAATATGCGTTATTATTCCCAAACTGTGTATTGCAAAATTCGTCCCCCGCATAGAACATGGCCGGGCCCCTGCTGCACATCAATGTGGCAAAAGCATTTTTTACCATACGCCGCCGCAGACCTTCTATCTTGGGGTCATCCGTTTCTCCTTCTTTCCCGCAATTCCAACTATTTCCGTTATTATCCCCGTCTTCATTGTTCCAGCCGTTTTTTTCATTATGCTTTACATTATAGGAATACAAGTCATACAGGGTAAATCCATCATGACAAGTCAGGAAATTCACTGACGCGCTTTGTCCGCGTCTCACAGGGTCATACAGATCTCTGGAACCGATAATTCTGGCCAATGCCGTTGATGCCATACCCTCATCCCCTTTTAGAAACCGGCGAAGATCGTCTCGATAACGCCCATTCCACTCGGACCATCTGCTATATGCCGGGAAACTGCCCACCTGATACAGTCCGCTGGCATCCCATGCCTCCGCTATCAGCTTCACTTTCCCCAGGATAGAATCCCCCGCAATATCCTGCAAAATAGGCGGATCCGCCATGGGCGCACCGTTTTGCCCCCTTGTCAATATGGACGCCAGATCAAACCGGAACCCATCCACCCTGTAATCTATTACCCAATACCTGAGACAATCTATAACAAATCTGCGTGTCATGGGATGGTTACAGTTTAAAGCATTTCCACATCCGCTGAAATTATAGTA
Organism: uncultured Acetatifactor sp.; assembly: GCA_910586435.1. Lineage (GTDB taxonomy): Bacteria > Bacillota > Clostridia > Lachnospirales > Lachnospiraceae > Acetatifactor. The sequence continues at coordinate 5,698 of CAJUGT010000002.1, forward strand.
ATGCCCGTCGGGAGTCAGGATATAATAAATATTGTTATCAATACCCTTAAAAGAGAAACAAGGCCCTTTCTCGTTGCCTTCCGCCGTATGATTAAACACCACATCCAAAATTACTTCAATTCCGTTCTGCTTCAGTTCATAAATAAGCTGTTTCAGCTCATCTCCCTCATGATTATGCTCCACCACAGAAGAATATCCTGTATTGGGAGCAAAAAAACAGACCGTATTATATCCCCAGTAATTATACAGCTGCTCCCCATCCACAACCCTGGCATTTTCCATCTCATCGAATTCAAAAATGGGCATCAGTTCAACTGCGTTAATCCCCAGATCCTTCAGATATGGGATTTTTTGACGCAATCCTTCATAAGTACCTTTGGCCGACACTCCGGAGGATTTATCCTTCGTAAATCCTCTCACATGCATTTCATAGATAACCAGGTCCTCTAATGGCAGTTCCAGCTGACGGGCAGTTCCCCAGTCAAAATTATTCTCCACAACCCGGGCATGATATACAAAATCTTCTCCCCCCTCCGGGCGTTCTCCCCATTCTCTCTGCCCCGTCACCGCCCTGGCATAAGGGTCCAGCAGAACATGCTTCTTATTAAAAAGCAAGCCTTTTGCCTTGTCATATGGCCCATCTATTTCAAAGGCATACTCAAATTCCTCAATATCCAATCCGAATACCAGCATGGAATAGGTATTTCCGATGCGATAAGATTCCGGGAACTTCAGCTTTGCATACGGTTCCTTTTCCTGCGGATGAAACAGAAGCAACGTACAGCTTGTGGCTCCAACCGAATGGATGGTAAAGCTGACGCCGTTTTGTGCTGCTGCGGCGCCGTCCCTGGTGTAAAAACCCGGCCGAACCTGGAAACCTTCTATGGTATCCAAAGGCTGCAATTTTTCCCCCCTTTGAGGTCTGCGTTGTACAAAGCTCATAACTCCTCCTTCCGGTTCACGCTTTGATGCCGTGTTCCCAAATATATTTTTTATTATTTGCAGCATAACATTCTCTATCCCTCCTTGCCGGAAAATTATCCCCAGTTCCCCATGTATCCATTTGCGCCGCCATACATGAAAACACGTTCCGCAAGAAAAGCCTCCTGCTTTTGTGGATTCTTGCAACCCATAAAGTAAGGAGGCTTCAATTATGATACAGATACAAAGATTTCATTTATCATGCCATATGGCTTTCAATACACTGAATAATTTTCTCCTGGACGGGCAGCACATTCGTAAGCCGGGCCCTTGCTTCTTCCGGCTGTCCGGAACGCAGCAGATTTACAATTTCGGTATACCCATCATATATTGGTGTAATGGACAGATTGCCAGCGGTTCCCTTGATTGCATGTGTATGCTCTATGGCTTCCGTACAATCTGCCGCATCAAAATCCGGCTGCACCATATGTGCTTTCATCGTCTTAACAAAGGAACCCAGCAATCTCGTATACAATGCCTCATTGTTATTAAGACGCTTTAATCCGCCGTCAATGTCCACACCCAACTCTCTTAATTCATCAAACAAGCTCATCCGTAATCCCTCTCTTCCCATATCAGAATACAGTTCACAACCACGCAAAAGCGCAGAACCCCTGCTCTTGTCACTTACAGATATACCGCCATTGCAGTCCCCTGTTTATCACCACTTTCCCGTTTAATACTTTCCAAAGCCGTCTCCCAGAGAAATCACCTGCTCATTTGCATTCATCATAGAGGAAGAATAAGAGGAGGAACTTCTATAAGAATCATTGTCCACGCTGCCATTGCCCAGGCGATAGCTGGAAAGCATTTCGCGCATCCGGGATGCCTGATTAGACAATTCTTCGCTGGCTGCGGCACATTCTTCACTGGTTGCGGAGTTGGTCTGTACCACCTGAGATACCTGTGAAATGGCCTGCTCAATCTGCGCAACCGCAGTTGCCTGATAATTGGAAGATTCCGCAATGCCATTTATGATGACTTCACTCTCCTGAACCACTTTGGATATTTCATCCATGGCCTTTGCAGTCTCATTTACAATCTTGGAACCTGCGTTTACCTTCTCAATAGAGTCCTCGATGAGATCAGAAGTTTCCTTTGCTGCCTCAGCACTCTTGGCTGCCAGACTTCTGACTTCTTCCGCAACGACCGCAAATCCTTTTCCTGCCTCACCGGCCCTTGCAGCTTCCACTGCGGCATTCAATGCCAGGATATTGGTCTGGAACGCAATGTCGTCAATGGATTTGATAATCTTGGAAATGCTGTCGGAAGCCTTATTAATATCCTGCATGGCAACCATCATATCCTGCATTTGTTTGTTGCCCCTATTTACATCACTGATTGCCTGTTCTACCAGATGCGCCGCGGAATTTGCCTGCTCAGCGTTCTGCCTTGTCTTATCCGCAATTTCATCAATGGATGCCGTAATCTGCTCAATCGCGCTTGCCTGTTCCGTAGAACCCTGCGCCAATGCCTGGCTTGCGCTTGCTACCTGTGAAGAACTGATTGTCACCTGAGAGCCGGCGTCACTGATATTGGACAAAGTATGGAAATTATCATCCACCAGTTTCTTTAAAGAGTTGCCAAGCAAATCTTCAGGAGACTTGGGGGTAACGGTTATGGTCAGGTTTCCCTTAGACACTTCTTCGGCCACTTCCGCCTGATACTTGATGTTCTCAATTACCTTCGTATACTCATCCACCAAATCGCCGAACTCGTCATTATTATACTTCACCAGCTCAATATCCACATGTCCCATGGCAATCTCTTTCGCAGCGTTTGAAAGCTGTGAGATGGATTTCTCAATCATCCTGATCAAAGCCAATGCCACAAACATTGCTATCACCACAGACACAACGGCTATGGCCGATGTAAAAATCGTAGAATATAGCAGGTACATCTCCTGATCGTCTGACTTCACAATGCCGCTGGAAGTGGAATTTCCAATCAGTACATTAACAATAGTCAATACGATTGGAATCATAAAGCCCAGAATTAATTTTGTCTTTAATTTCATGTCTTTCATTGTCTGCTTTACCTCTCATTTTCCTCTAATATCATATCATTCGCCTGTTCGGCAATCGACAAATCCTCATCATTAAGCAGCTTATCAGGGTCTAAAAGTAATTTTACGGTATCTCCAACCCTTCCGATACCATAAACATATTTATTCTGCACGCTGCCGCGGCCAATTGTAGGAGGAGGGAGGATATTGTCTTCCTTGATCTCCACCACCTCCGCTATCTGTTCCACAATCAGTCCAACCGTCACGTCTCTTACATTGATGACAATGATACAGGTTCTGTCATTATATTCAAGAGGCGGCTGCTTAAACCGCAGCCTCACATCCACCACAGGTATCACCTTTCCTCTGAGGTTGATCAGCCCTTTGATGTAATCCTCCGTTTCCGGAATCGCCGTGATCGTCTGAAACTGTATGATCTGTTCCACATATTGAATGCCCAGGCCAAAGTATTCCAATCCGGACTTAAAGGTCATATACTTGCCTTTTTGCGCATCATATCCCTCTGAAGAAGCAGTGTCATTCTCTTCCGCGTTTTCCTTCCACTTGCTTGTTTCATCCATTTGACATACCGTTCCTTTCCTATTCTATGAGTCCCGCCGCATCCAATATCAAAGCAATGCTTCCATCGCCAAGCTGTGTACAACCGGACAAACCTTTAACCTTTTTGATATAAGAGGGAATCGGTTTCACCACGATTTCCTGCTCACCGACCAGTCGGTCCACCAAAAGACACACTTTTTTCTCGTCAATTTCAAGAATCAGCATTACTCCATTTTCAACAGATTCTTCATACTCCTCCAAACCATACCATCTTCCCAGCCGGAGTACCGGGAAACATTCGTCCCGTATCATGACATATTCATCCCCATTGGGCTCATGAATCATCATACTTTCCTTCACACGGGTAAATTCTTTAATTGCCCCCGTTTCCATGACAAAGGAGGACTTGCCTATCTCCATCACAATACCGTCGATAATCGCCAATGTGAGAGGAATTTTTAATGTCATAATACTTCCCAGACCAGGTTCACTCTCAATTTCCAGAGTACCGCCAATGGCCTGGATATTCTGAACCACCACATCCATTCCCACTCCACGGCCGGAATACTCCGTCACCTGCTCATTGGTAGAAAATCCGGGCAATGTGATAAACTGATATACTTCCTTGTCTGTATAGGCACTGTCAGGCTTATTATCTTCCAACAACCCCTGTTTCCTGGCCTTGGCAATGATTTTATCCCTGTCCAGACCTTTGCCGTTGTCCTCTACGGAAATCCATACCTTGCCGGCCTCTGTTCTGGCTGACAATGTCACCTTACCCTTGCAGTTCTTTCCGCTTTCCTTCCGCTCCTCATTGGTCTCAATTCCATGATCCACAGAATTCCTGACCAAATGCATCAAAGGGTCTGAAATATGTTCGATGATATTCTTATCAACCTCTGTCTGTTCACCGATCATGACAAATTCTATATCTTTTCCAAGCTTTCTGGACACATCAAAGACAATACGATTCATCTTCTGAAAAGTATTTGCCAGTGGCACCATTCTCATGGACATAATGACATTCTGCAAATCGGTGGAAACTTTTGCCAGCTGTGCCGCTGCCTTGTTAAAGTTATCCAGGTTCAATCCCGGCACCTTCAAATCCGAACTCTGCAGCACCACTGACTCGGAAATTACCAGCTCCCCAATCAAATCCATCAGCTGATCCATCTTTCTGACATTGACACTGATAAAGGAAGCCTTTTCGCCCTTGGGCTTATCTTTGGCAAGTTTCTTCTGCTTACCCGGTTCCCTGGACTGAATAACGAAATCACCCGGCGCTATGGCAGGTTTTGCCGGCTTCTTTTCCTCTGCGTCCGCATCCTTCACACGAGCCTCTATGGTTTCCACACTGGATTCCAAATCAATCTTGGCAAGGGGAGCGTCTGCGTCACCGAAATCAAAGCCCCGGAGAAACTCTTCCGCCTTACACTCAAAGACATCCACCTTTTGAATGTCATATCCCACACCGATAAGCTCTCTGATTTCCGCTTCTTCGCTCTGGGACTGAAGCAATATCTTAAATCCGTCCTTAATCAGCACTTCCCCAATTTTCTCATCCGTCAAGATATCTTCCGGGGAATACAGAATATCCTCAGCAATTTCTTTCAATGCGTAAACAGCCTTATACGCATGGACATTTGCCATCTCTGTCTCTGGGAAAAAGGTAATAAATATCTTATAAAAATGACTTGCGCTGGTAGCCATGGGCGCAATATAGAACTGCGTGGGCGCCGTATGCACATTCTCTGGCGGCGGCTCCGCTCCCTCTTCTGAGACTCCATTTTTAATCTTCTCCAAAAATTTGTCCAGATTCGCGATAATCTCAGTGGCGTCCCCATCCGGTGAGTCCCCTCCCCGAATCTTCTCCATTTCACTGGAAATGAAATCCTCCACCTCCAATACATGTTCTACCAGTTCCACATGCGGAACATTATCCGGATGAGATTCTCTCAGATAATAGAATACATCTTCCAGCTTATGTGACACAGTCGTAATATTGTCGAACATCATAATACCGGAAGATCCCTTAATGGTATGCATGGTTCTGAATATCTCGTTTATACTGTCTTCATCAAAGCTATCCGCATCTTTCTGATCCAAAACGGTTTCCTGAAGCTGTTCAAGCAGCTGGGTATTCTCGAATAAATACATGTCCAGCATGCTCTCTGTGTTAAACTCTTCAGCCATAGCCTTCTCCTTTCCTGCATATTCTGCTTCATTTGCCAACTTGTTGCTACAAAGCCAAAAGCTGATTCGTAACATTATATCAAGTTCAGCTTCTTCAGAGCCTGCTCAAATCTATCCTGATCTATGGGCTTGCCGGAATATATGGTGCATCCCAGCTCAAATGCCATCTTTACGTTCCTCTCTTCATTCAGGGCGGTGGTCATAATTACTTTTACCGCTTTTTCCTCAGGAACATTTCTCTGCTTTTCCAGATTGCGAATTCCAACCAATGCCTGATAGCCGTCCATCACCGGCATCATAATATCAAGACAGGCCAAATCATATGGCTCCCCGTCCTCCAGGGCCATCATGAAAGCATCCACAGCCTCCATGCCATCCACGGTGACATCACATTCTCCATACTTAGACAGGAAATTAGCCATGAATTTCCTTGTCGCAAAATCATCTTCAGCCAATAGAATCTTCATCTTTTTTTCTCCTTTTTCTTTTTTCCTGACCATTGGACATATGCCGGACATCCAAAGGCTACATTCTGTTTAAGATAGAATATGTCCTTCCCGCAATGTCTGACAATTTCTCCTGATATTCCACCGCTCCAAGGTCATACGCAACTTTCGGCATCCCATACACCACACAGGTGGACTCATCCTGACCAATGGTTCTGGCGCCGGCTTTGCGCATCGCAAGCAGTCCCTTTGCGCCATCACCGCCCATTCCTGTCAAAATAATCCCTACGGCGTCCGAACGCGCAACTTTGGCAACAGAATCAAACAACACATCCACCGACGGACAATGCCCGTTGACCTTCGGCCCCGCCTTGACTTCCACCTGATACCCTCCGTTGACCTTCACCAGGCGCATATGCCTGTCACCCCCGGGCGCTATCAGCATATGCCCGGGAAGCACTCTGTCTCCGGTCTCCGCTTCCTTCACCTGTATCCTGCACTGGTCATTGAGCCTTTTGGCATACATCTGAGTAAAGCCGGGCGGCATATGCTGCACACACACAATGCCGGGAATATCCGTCCCGTAATCCTTTACCACAGAGCATATTGCCTCGGTCCCGCCCGTAGAAGCGCCGATTGCCACCAGATGATTGCTGTTCTTAACAGATAAATACTGTTGTTCCTGCGCAAAAGCTGTTCGCTTAATATTGCTGATCTTGGCAGTGGACGCAATCTTTATCTTGACCAGCAATTCGTTTTTAATGAAATCCTCCAGCTGCATTCTGCTCGACACCGCCGGCTTTGCCACAAAATCCACCGCCCCGGCGCTCATGGCGTCAAATACCTTATCGCTGAGAGAGCTGATGACCACCACAGGCAACGGGTATTGAGGCATCAGTTTGCGCAGGAATTCTATCCCATTCATCCTCGGAAGTTCCACATCCAAAGTCATTACATCCGGTTTATAGGCCAGTATTTTATCCCTTGCCTCAAAGGGGTCCCTTGCCGTAGCTACAACCTGTATGGCAGGGTCTTTGTTCAGATTTTGTACCAGCAATTCCCTGAAAACAATAGAATCTTCCACGATCAAAACCTTAATCCGCTGCATACTCTTCCATTTCCTTCCTCATTTTCTGAATATCGATGGCTGAATAATTTTGAAAGGCGTGCTATTCCTGTCAAGAGTCTCAGTTGTCCCGATAAACAAATAACCTCCCGGTTCCAGGGCATCATATACCTTCTGAACCAGCTCACGTTTCGTCTTCTCATCAAAATATATCATAACATTGCGCAAAAATATAGTATGCATTTTTCTTCTGAAGGGGAAAGGGTCCATGAGATTAAACTGCCGGAAAATCACTTCCTTCTTCAGCTCATCCTTCACCTGATACTGTCCTCCCGTCAAGGTCCTGAAAAAATGTCTCTTCCACTGCTCCGGAACATTTTCCAGCTGATCCGCATTATAGATTCCTGAAATGGCTTTCTGCAATACTTTTGTGGAAATATCCGTCGCCAACACCTTGGTATCCCAATGTTCCCGCTCCAATCCGAAAAAATCCGCCAATACCATGGCAATCATATAAGGTTCTTCCCCCGAAGAAGCCGCCCCGCACCAGATACGCAAATCCCTGCTGGCGCTTTCCTTCGTTTTCAGCCAGGGGAGTACTGTACTCTTGAAGAAATCAAAATGCTCAAATTCCCTCATAAAATATGTATGGTTGGTTGTCAGGAAATTGACCAGCATCTTTTCCTGATTGCCGGATTTATCCTGCTCCACCGCATTCATAAACTCATCAAAACTGCCCCAGCCGCCCCGTTTAATATAATTTTCCAGCCGCCCATTGACAATCACCTTTTTCTGGGCCAGGTCAATGCCATAGCGCTGCTTCATATGGGCCGCTATCCTTTTAAACTCCTCGTCCTTAATCAATTTCCTGCCCCCCTGCCCCTCAGCAAAGCTGACGCGAAATTTTACAACATATTTCCAATATGGCAGGATTATATTTCACGCCTGCTTCCTTTCTCATAATTTCCAGCGCTTCTTCCCTTGCGCAGCCTCTTTCCGTCAAAACGCAATACGCTTCCATAATAGTAACGATCTGCGCCGCAAGAGGAATGCCAGAAGCGCTCCTGCCGTCGGGATAACCACTCCCGTCCCAGTTCTCATGATGGCTGCGCACAATGTCAATGGCAACCCTTATAAAATCATTATAGTCATTTCCCACCTGGAGATCCATTAAAAGCTTGGCGCCAATGTCCGTATGGCTCCTCACAATCGCTGCCTCCTCCTCCGTCAGGTCCGACTTCTGAAGCAGGCTCATGGGCACCCCGATATTCCCAATATCGCGTAAGGGCGCCGCCAAACCTATGGTTTCCACATAATCGTCCGAAACTTTGTCCTCGAACTGCGGTGACAGCTGCATACTCTGTGCCAGTATCCTGCTGTTCTGGCTGAGACGCTCCACATGGGCCTTTTCATACGCGGAATTTCTCGCCGCAATATCCGCAAGCGCATACAGAATATTTTTCTTCTCCTCTTCCATCTGCTTCAGCTGCTCATTGACGGACACCTGAAGACGCCTGTTCATCTCTTTCAGCTCCCTGCTGGCCTGATTCAGACGCAGATGCACTCCCACCCTGGCCTGCACCACCTCAGAAATAAAAGGTTTCGTAATATAATCGGCTCCTCCCAGAACAAAGCCTTCCACAATATCTTTGGGATCATCAAAGGCAGAAATAAAGACTATGGGAATGTCCCTGGTCTTCTTATTCCCCTTTACCAGCCTGCACAATTCATACCCTGTCATTCCCGGCATTGAGATATCCGTCAACAACAGCTGAGGAACGGACTCCTGGATTAGTTCCCACGCCTTCTCCCCACTCTCCACGGACACCGCATTGTATCCCATATCCTTAATGATTTCTTCCAGAACAAGTCTGTTGATTTCCACATCATCTACAATGAGGATTTCATCGCCTTTCAATCTGTCTTCCATACCTTTGCAACCACCTCCTCTCTGTCTTAAAACAGCCGCGGACAAACACAATGGCAAAAATACCGCCGCTCTACAGCATTTGGCTTAATTCCGCATATCCTGCGGTGACTTTATCATAATTTTCTTTTTGAATCGCCATCTTCAACCGCAGGACCACACGCTTCACCTCCTGAGGCGCTTCTTCTGTCAGATGACGGATTGTCTCCATGAACATTTCCGCCTTCTCCCAATTCTCCATCTCCACACAGAGAATCAGCTTTGACAGATTCTTCTTCAAATTCTCTTTATTTTCAGGCGTTCCATACCTTCTGATATTCTCAAACTTCTCCTCTTCCTCCGTGGAAGACTCATGAAGCAGGGAAGCAGGCATCTCACCCAGCTGCGCCACTGCGTTTTTGTCCTCTTCGCTGACCCCGGCCCATAGGGAAAAAGAGAAAGTACTTCCCTTATTCTTCTCACTCTCCACTTCTATCCTTCCGCCCATGAGTTCCACAAGCTGTTTGCATATGTTCAGCCCCAGACCGGTGCCCCCATATTTTCTGGAAATAGACGCGTCCACCTGAGAAAAACTCTGGAACAATTTATCCTTATCCCCTTTGTCAATGCCAATGCCGGAATCTGACACTATGAAGAACAGCTCCACCTTGTCATTCACCTGTGCTGTCCTGATGACCTCCAAAGTAATCTTCCCCACGGAGGTAAATTTCAAGGCATTGGACAAAAGGTTATCCAATATCTGGCCTATGCGCAGCTCATCCCCTATAATATATTCCGGTATCTGAGGAGATACTGTCATGAAGAAGCCCAGCCCCTTCTCCGTAATCTTGCTGATATGCTTTGACTTCACATAATCAAGCATATTCCGGAAGTGAAAACTGCGGGGTTCCAGCGTGAATTTCCCCGCCTCCAGTTTGGAGAAATCCAATATATTATTGATTATCTTATGCATGTCGCCGCAACAGCGCTCAATCAGCCTCAAAGACTTCACTGTGCGGTGATCCATTCCTTCCACATCGTCCAGCAAATCCTTCACATTCCCCAGAATGCCATTCACCGGTGTGCGCAGCTCATGCGTCACATTTGCTACAAATTCGGATTTGACTTTTAACGCCTGTTGGGCCTCCTGCCTGACCTGCTCAATCTCCCTGCTCAAAAATTCTTTCTCAAGGATATCGTTTGCCATACAGATATAGGTTCCCGGATGGGACACACTGTCCATAATCTTGGCTTCCACAGGAAAACAAGTCAGATTCTTGCGGTACGCCACCAGGTTCTGAGTTTCATTTCCAAAAGTATACTCTGTAGCAAATCCCTCTTCCGCCATCTGAAAAGTATTCGGAAATACCTCCTTGATATGTACGCCGTGTAAATCACTGTCATATCCAAGCTTCTTCTTTGCCACATGATTCGCATAAGAGATTATCCCCTTCCTGTCAAAGACAAGAATCATCTCCAGAGCGTTATCTACTGAAAACAAATCACTCTCACTCAGCCCCATAACACGCCTCCACGAAAAAGGCAACAAGAAAATACAATGGTCTCTTGCTGCCTCCTCTATCACGAAAAACTAAACATTTTAATTACTTCCACAATATTGAAGAAATCATGCTTCGCAAGCCCAAAGCATTCCATCACATCAGATGAGAATTGACCACATTCACCATTCATAATCATATCATATGCGATATTGTTGGCATATGCACTCTTATATACTCGGGGACTTACCAAGGCGTCATAAACATCCGCAACGGCAACAATCTGGGCACTGATAGGAATCTCATCGCCTACCAGATGATCCGGATACCCCCGGCCATCCCATCTTTCATGATGATAACGGCAGATTTCATAGCTGTAACGATAGAATTCACTCTCGTGATTCTTATATGTCTTTTCCAGAATATCACACCCTATGGTGGTATGCGTCTTCATAATCTCAAATTCTTCCGGCGTAAGCTTCCCGGGCTTTAAGAGAATTGCATCCGGAATCCCTATCTTGCCGATATCATGAAGAGCCGCCGCCCTGGCAATCATATCCACCTGATTCTCCGTCAGTCCGTACTTGGGGAAATATTTCATAAGGTATTTCAGCATGATTCTCGTGAAATACTTAATACGTCTGGTATGTTCCCCTGTCTCAGCGCTTCTGGACTCCACCACGGAGCTGAGGGCCTCAATCATAAATTCGTTATTCTCACGAATCTCCTTTTCCTGGGACCGGATTTCCTCTTCCTGCTCTTTCAGGCGCCTCTCCATATTAAGCTTATTCTGGTACAGCTCAATAATATTTTTACTTCTCTTTTTTACAATATGAGGATAAAATGGCTTATGTATCACATCTGCGGCACCATAGGAATAAGCTTTGTCCTCACTGTCCTGCACCGCTTCGCTGGTAATCAGTATCACCGGAATGCGATCCAGCAGCTCTCGCTCCTTCATGTACTCCAGAACGCCAAATCCGTCCTTCACCGGCATTACCAAATCCAACATTATCAAAACCAGATTCCGACTGCTCTCAATTTTCTCAATTGCTTCCTGACCGTTTTCCGCTTCGATCAGTTCATACTCCGCTTCTTCGTTCCGAAACATAGAATGAAGTATCGCTCTGTTCACTTCCTCATCATCGACAATTAAAATCTGCTGTTTATCCATTCTGTTCTCCATAGTTGTTCCTACACCGTTTTTCTAAATTAAGATATACCACGTTTCCTTACAAATGTCAATTCATTTCTATCTTTTTCGGGCGGAAAATTTTAACACAATGTTACTGATCTCTCTGTTGACAGAAACGGATGCGCAGAAACGGCAAAAGCAGTTGTTTCATACACAACTGCCTTTCCAACTGCCCTTTCGGTTTCATTTTTGAATTCACTTACTGAAGTATACTTCTTACCTTTTCTTCGTATTCTTCCTTTGTAATAATATCCATGTCATACTGCATTTCTACCTTGCGCAGAAGTTCATAATTATCCAGCCTTTTTTGCGCCGCAGTCAACTTGGCATTATATTCCTCCGCCGTAATAACATCCAGCTCCATGGCTCTGTCCAGCTTTTTCTTCTCCGCTTCATACTGATCCTGAGCCTTTTTCCTGTCACGTTCCGCATTGCTTTCCTTGATAACTCTCTCCTTCTGGGCAATCTGAGCGTCTATCTCCGCCACCTTCTCCAGGTTGGGCTGCATGGCGTCCAAAACGTCCTGAACGTCAAAAGGACGTGTGTTAAAGGTATTGGAAACATACGCGATATATCTCTTGCCAATCTCCGCATACTGGCTTTCCATCTTTCTGTCCAAGGCGGACTTCTGAATCTTCAGATTCGCCAGTTCCGTCTGCTCTCTTGTAGCGCTGCCAAGCACACTTCCTGCGCTGACAACTGTGTTCCCCACTTCCCTTGCGACTTTTGTAGCCTTATTAAACAAATCCATACCGTAATCCTCCTTATACATTTTGCTTGTTCATGAAACCTATCCTTATTGTAACACTTTTCGCGAAAGAATCCACAAAAGAATTTATAAATTTCCTTAAGAAAATCTATGGTAACAGTTCAGCCCCTTTTTTTCAGTCCGCAAGGCTTGCATATCTTTTTGGGGTATGTTAAGATACATAAAATGTCCACAGGGACCATATCCAGAGGGCATATGTATCACGGCAATGCCAGAAGCAAACTGAAATCCATATACGACAGCCGGGAGGTGGAACATATGAATATCATTCTATTATCAGGCGGTTCCGGAAAGCGTCTATGGCCGCTTTCCAACGATATCCGCTCAAAACAGTTTATTAAAATTTTTAAAACCCAGGACGGCGCTTACGAGTCCATGGTACAGCGTGTCTTCCGCCAGATTAAGAAAACAGACGAAGACGCCAATATCACCATTGCCACCAGCAAGACCCAGGTTTCCACCATTCACAACCAATTAGGAGACAGCGTGGGAATTTCCGTAGAACCCTTCCGCAGGGATACGTTTCCCGCCATTGCATTGGCGGCGGCCTATTTGACTGACGAACGGCACATCAGCCCCGAAGAGTCCGTGGTAATCTGTCCCGTAGACCCCTATGTGGAAGATAGCTATTTTGAAGCTCTGAAAGCTTTGGAGAAACAGGCGGACAAAGGTGAGGCAAATCTTGTGCTCATGGGCATCACCCCCACTTACCCCAGCGAAAAATACGGCTATATTATTCCGGAAAGCAGCCTTGATGTAAGCAATGTGAAGACCTTTAAAGAAAAGCCCGATGTGGAAACCGCCAAAAAATACATTGCCCAGGGCGCGCTTTGGAATGGCGGAGTCTTCGCCTGCAAGCTGAGCTATCTTCTGGACAAAGCACATGGATTAATTGACTTCACAGACTATGAAGACCTCTATGCCGGCTATGAAGCTCTGAACAAAATATCCTTTGACTACGCTGTAGTTGAAAAAGAAGAAAAAATACAGGTTATGCGGTTTGGGGGCCAGTGGAAAGACCTTGGCACCTGGAACACACTGACGGAAGCAATGGAAGAAAAGGTAGTGGGCAAGGGCATCCTGAACGACCAATGCCATGATGTCCATATTGTAAATGAAATGGACGTGCCAATTCTGGCCATGGGTCTGCGGGATGTGGTCATTTCCGCAAGCCCGGAAGGCATCCTGGTATCCGATAAGGAACAAAGTTCCTATATCAAACCATATGTGGACGGCATAGAGCAGCAGATTATGTTTGCCGAAAAATCCTGGGGAAGCTTTCATGTCCTGGATGTGGAAAATGAATCCATGACCATAAAGGTAACTCTGAACGCCGGGCACAGTATGAACTACCACAGCCATCGGAACCGGGATGAGGTATGGGTCGTCATCAGCGGCTGCGGCAAAACCATTGTGGACGGAATGACGCAGAGCGTCACCGCCGGGGATGTGATTACCATGAGCGCAGGATGCCGCCACACCGTTTTGGCGGACACGGAGCTGAAACTGATTGAAGTGCAATTGGGTTCCGATATATCGGTACATGACAAACAGAAATACGCGCTGGAATATGATGCGGTAACTTCTTAAAATGACAGGAAAAACCATGGAAAACAGACCTTTTCTTCTGCGTCCTTCCGGCAAAGATTACCTGTGGGGCGGCACCAGACTGAATGACGAATTCGCGAAAAACATAGATATGGCTCCTCTTGCGGAGACCTGGGAATGCAGCACTCACCCCGACGGTCCCAGTTATGTGGCAAGCGGTGAATTTGAGGGCATGACGCTGACAGAGGTATTAAAATCCCATCCCCATTTTCTGGGCAGTCACGTCCTGAACAGTTATGTCCCAAAGGACGGGTATTCCGTCCACGGCTCCCTGGACGGACAGCTGCCCATTCTCATCAAATTCATTGACGCCAAAACAGATTTATCCATACAGGTACATCCCACGGACCAGTATGCCAGGGAACATGAGGACGGACAACTTGGCAAGACTGAGATGTGGTATGTTCTTGACGCCGCCAGGAACGCAAAACTGATATATGGGCTGAAACATGACTATGATGCGCAAACCGTCAGAAACGCCATCTCCCATGGCACATTGGAAAAACTCCTGCAAAAGGTTCCTGTGAAAAAGGATGATCTCTTCTTCATTGAAGCAGGCACAATCCATGCCATTGGCGCAGGAACCCTTCTGGCAGAAATCCAGGAAAACAGCAACCTGACTTACCGATTGTATGATTATGACAGAATGGACAAGCATGGGCACAAACGCCCTCTCCACATTGACCAGGCTTTGGCTGTGGCCAATCTAAGCGGCTCCGCAGAACCAAAACAGCCCCTGAGGGTATTAAAATACCGCCAGGGGGCTGCTTATGAATTGCTCTGCCGCTGCAAATATTTTGAAGTGTATCGGATGATTGTCAATACCGAGCGGCGCCAGATAGTTTATTATCAATCCGATGATGTAAGTTTCCGGGTTCTGTTATGTGTCGGCGGCTGCGGGGTCATAAGTTTTGAGAATGACAAATCCGACCTGAAATTCTATAAAGGGGACTGTCTGTTTGTCCCGGCGGATTCCGTAAAATTAAGCATTCACGGCCAGGCCAGGTTCCTCGACATACGGGGATGAATCCCCCCTTTACAGTATCATAACTTTTTCAGGTAATTCCCATCCACATAAACCCCTTCATTTATAACCATAAACGCATTGGGGTCATGCTTTTTTATAATGGCTCTCAGGCGGCTCACCTCATACTTTGACAGGGTGATATACAGGATATGTGACTGTTCGTATGTGTAGGCTCCCAATGTGGACCATTTCGTAATTCCTCTGCCAAGCTGGTCAAATACCTCTTTTTCCAGCGCCGTCGAGTTGGTCTTGGTGATAACATTGACTTCCACATTGATATTCTGTGTGTGGGCCTTGTCCATGGCCACGGCATAAACAGACGCGTATATAATGGAATACACCACAATTTCCACATCAAACAGAAAAAAGCAGATGCCATATAACATCAGATTTACTACCAGATTGACTTTACCCACACTGAAATCCCTTTTCCAGCGGGTCAGGAGGACGCCAATCACGTCCATCCCTCCGCTGGAAGAACCCATCCTGAGCGCTATGCCGATGCCGGTTCCGGATATCAGCCCTCCCACCACACAGGAAGCCATATCATCCTTCATAATCTCTGTTACAGGAATCACTGATAAAAATACTGTCATAGCCGTGACCGTGACCAGCGTTTTGGCAAAAAACCTCCGCCCTATTCTGGTAAAGGCAATCACGAAAATTGGGATATTGATTACATAGTATATCACACCAGCAATGTCAAAATTTTGAAAACTCAGCTGAAAATTGTCTGCCAGCACCGTCCTGATTACCTGGCAGAGCCCCATGACACCCCCTGTATACAGACCCGTGGGCACCACAAACAGATTAATTCCCGCAGCGTACAGAAATGCGCTGAACACGCTGAGCAGCATTTTTTTCCCTTCCTCAATCACTGCTTCTTTCTTCATTTCATTAACGCCTGCTCCACTTTCTCTTTCAAGTCCTCTTCTTCCATATAGCCCACATAAGTCGCCTCCGGCTTTCCGTCCTTGAAGAACATAAGTGTAGGGATACTTGATATACGGTAGTTCACGGCCAGCTGCATGTTTTCATCCGTATTGCATTTTCCCACTTTCACTCTGCCGTCATACTCCTCTGCGATTTTGGCCACAATGGGCGCCATCATTCTGCATGGCATACACCGATCCGAATAAAAATCCACCAGTACAGGGGTGGCTGCCTGTAATACTTCCGATTCAAAATTATCCCTTGTAAACTTATATTCCATAATATTCCTCCTATTTTAAGTCGCTGCGCGACGGCACTAAAGGGTGTGGTTCCTTCGGCGCACACACAGGAGAGACAAATTTCATTCGCAAGTGACCTCATGAAATTTGCTCTCGTGCGCCTTCGCAACCCCACCTGTCCAGCTATATATTTTTAATATATAGATTGACATTTCTTAGCTGGACTGTTAAATGTCGCTTTGCAGCGGTTCAAAGTGGCTTTGGAACTTTTTACTGTAAAAGTTCCGTTGTTATTATCAGTTACAGGTTACTTCAGGGTTTTGGGTATATGACATATTTGCAGATGGGATTTCCCTGTTGGGAGAATTTCTCTTCGTACTCCGTCATCACATTTCCCTGCATCAATGCCTCATTGCCGTGTAAATCATAAGTAACCTCGCCCATGCGCCATCCCGCCGGTTCAAGCTCTCCCAGCGCAAAATCGAACAGCGCCCTGTTATCCGTCTTAAATTCCAGTCTGCCGCTTCGCTTGAGAATCATCTGATAACGAGCCAGGAATTCCCTGGAAGGCAGCCTGCGCTTCGCATGTCTGTCCTTGGGCCAGGGATCGGAAAAATTGAGGTAAATCCGCTCCACCTCCCCCTGTCCGAACACATTCGTGATGTTTTCCGCCTCCATGCGCAGAAACTTCAGATTCGGAAGCTCTTCCTGATCCATTTTCTGTATGGCCCTTAACAATACACTTGAATATTTTTCAATGCCCACATAATTGACATCAGGATGCTCCTTAGCCATAGTATGTATAAATTTGCCCTTTCCCATACCTATTTCTATGTGAATTGGCTGCCCATTGCCAAATATATCCTTCCAGGCTCCTGCGCACCGGGTCTGTAACTCCTCTCTCACTACATAGGGGCTTGACGCAATCACCTCCCTGGCTCCTGTAATATTTCGTAATCTCATACACTCCCCGCTCCGTTTCTTATGTTTCTCTCCATAGATAGTACTGTATCTTCACATTCTTGTCAATCCATGAATATTTTGGTTTTGTTTTTTGACAAAATAGTATATAATAGGATAAGAAAATCTTTGTGAGAATTATGATAAAAATATATTTCCATTTTGAGCAGCAATGGAGGAGTGCTATGTCAAAATTTCACCATCCCCTTTTTCATAAATGTGTTCACGTCCTGACCGCCCTTGCGTGTACAGGCGGTTTATTTTTCCAGTCCGCCATAAGCGCCGGGGCGCTGACAGAAGAACAGGAAGCACGGCTTGAAACCCAGCGTGCCATGGAAGTTCAATCCAACCTTGTCCCAAACTGGCCCACAGGTCCCCTTGTCGGCGCGGAAGCCGCTATCTTAATGGAAGCGGAAACCGGCACCATACTCTATGCCAAGAATATTCACGAACGTGAATTTCCTGCCAGCACCACAAAAATACTGACTGCGCTGCTTGCCTCCGAACTTTGCGAGATGGACGAGGTTGTAACCTTTTCCCGCAAAGCCGTCTTTGATACCCCCAGGGACAGCAACCATATCGCCATGGACGTAGGACAGGCCCTGACGATGGAACAATGCCTGAACGCCATTCTCATCCGTTCGGCCAATGAAGTCGCCTATGCCATAGCGGAACATATTACCGGTTCCACCGAATGGCAGGATTTCGGCGATGTCATGAACGCCCGTGCCGCAGAGCTTGGCTGTGTGGATTCCCATTTTGCCAATCCCAACGGTCTCCCCGACGAGAACCATTACACCAGCGCTCATGACCTGGCCATGATAGGAAGAGCGTTTTTCGCCAATGAAATGCTCTGCAAAATCACCCTCACCAGACGCCTTGAAATTCCGGCTTCGGACACTTTGCCCCAGCAAAAGCTGGAACTCAATAAAATGCAGATTATCCCCGGCGGGGAGTATGCTTATGAATATCTGGTGGGCTGTAAGACCGGCTATACTCAGACCGCACGCAGCTGTCTGGTTTCCTGTGCGGAAAAAAACGGAATGAAGCTTATCTGTGTGGTACTGAAGGATGAATCTCCCACACAGTACCAGGATACCATTTCTCTGTTTGAATATGGATTTGCCAATTTTGAGAAAGCCAAAATCGCGCAGTTGGAAACCAAATACAATATCGACAATACCGGTCTGTTTTACAGCGGCAACGACATATTCGGAAATTCACGCCCTCTTTTGACACTGAGCCAGGAGGATTATATTGTCCTGCCCAAAACCATCTCCTTTGCGGACACCACCTCCCAAATTTCCTATGATATTTCAAACGATAAACAGGCGGCGGTTATCTTCTATACCTATGAAAATATGCCCATTGGCTCGGTCAGAGTCAACTATGTGGCCAACCAGGAGGAATCCTTCGTCTTCACCACGGTCTCCGAAGATGAGCTTTTGCAGGAAGAACCTGACAAGCCTGTGATTTATGTGAACAAGACCTGGATTATGGCGATTCTTATCCTGCTGGCATCCGTTATTATCCTCCGCTTTTTCATTTATATCATTCGGAAAAATTTCGCGTTTCCCGGAAAAAGCGGCAGATCCCGGAGGCGCAGAAGACGGCGGCGTTGACAACACTTTGGGCGCTGTCTCAAATGATCTTTCGCCTCTTGTGGAGTTCTTTTACATGGTTGCTGCGCTCCCTGAGAGTATCCGCCTCTTCCTGTGAGATTTGCCTGGTGGTTTTGACAATGTAAATCCCCCCGGCTTCCGATTTGCGCACCCGTATTTTGTATTTCAGATACCCATGCTTTTCACAATGCGCAAGACAATAATAATGCCGGCCATTGGGCGTAAACCACCTCAGTTTTTTCCGCAGGTTCCGATGACAGAGATAGCATTTGCTGGACACCACTTCTCTGTCTTGAAACGCCTCCGTCTTGTGGGCAAACTCTCTGGAAATATACTTCATATAAGAGTCAAACTGAATCTTAATCTCTGACTTTCTGTCCTTGGGCGTATGAAACACATCAAAGGAAACTTTCTTCAGCACCTCCGGCTTTTCCGCCATAATTCTCTTCAATACTTTCGCCGTATAATAAGCATCGCTGAAGGCCCTGTGAAAAGGGATGTCTTTCTCCAGTTCCAGAGCTTCCACCCCATGTTCCAAAGCCCTCCTGGATTTTCCATCCTCAAAAGCAATGCTGAACAATTTCTGCACGTCCAGGAAGGCAATCGGCCCCTCTGCCAGAGCATTCATGTGATAAAACTTCATGTTCCTCTGAAGCTCCGTCAAATCCATTGGCCCCCATGTGCAAAATAAGTGTTCGTCCTCTCCGCACCAGCGAAAAAAATCCTCCGCCACCTGCACAAAAGGTCTTCCCTTATCCAATTCACTCATTTGCAGATGTATCAGCTCTCCGGTAATCTTATGCATTTCATGATATATGGCCGGCTTAATCAGTTCACTGAACTCCCCTGTCATGACACCATCCTCTTCCAGACGGATGGCGCCAATCTCAATGATTTCAAAAGGAACGGCCGCTGCTTCCTCTTCCGCACCGGTATTGCTCTGATTCCATTCCAAATCCATTACGATGTACTTCATAAAAGTCCTTTCAGTTAGTCCGAATATCTGTGTTCAATCCATGTATGGGCCAGGGATATCCAGGAGGTACACTCTTCCTGGACGGCGCCTCCGCCCTTACTCTGCGTGAGCCTGTTGGCAAGGGACAAACCGTGTCCGCCCACAGGATACATATGAAACTCCACAGAAACCCCCGCCCTGTGCAATGCGTTCACAAACAGCAGCGAATTTTCCACCGGCACGGAACCATCCGTATCCGTATGCCATATAAACGCCGGCGGCGTTTTCTCATTCACTTGCAGTTCCAGTGACATTTTCTCCAAAAGCTCTCCCTCCCGTTCCTTGAGCAGATTCTGAAAAGAGCCCCGATGGGCGAATTCACCGGAAGTAATGACAGGATAGCAGAGAATCATGCCGTCAGGCCGAAGGAGCTTACGGTCATCCGACGCAAGCTTCAATGCCTCTGCCAAAAATGATTCCTCCCAAAACACTCCCAGCGATGCCGCCAGGTGTCCTCCTGCCGAGCAGCCCAACACCAGAATTTTATTTGGGTCCACATGCCAGGCTTTCGCGTTTTGCCTTATCAGGAGCATACTTGCTCCCAGTTCCGTCAACGCCGTGGGAAACACTGCCGGCGCACATGAATATTTCAGTACGGCCGCATGATACCCCATGGCCAGAAACTGCATTGCCAGAGCCTCCCCTTCCCTGTTGGAAGTATGAATGTATCCCCCTCCCGGACATACCAGAATCAGCGGTCTGGTCTCAATGTCAATTTCTTTATAGTGGTCCTGAATATATGTGATTAATCTGGCTTCGGGGAGAGACCCCTCTGCCTGAATCGGAAATATTTGATGCATCATAATTTAATATGCCCTCCCCCAATATACCATTTTTTTCGCAGGTTTTCCGCAGCACACACAGGTATCGGCAATCTGTTCCTGTTCAAAGGGAATACAACGGCTTGTGACACTTAGCTTTTCCTTAATCTGTACCTCGCATTCCTCATCACCGCACCACATTGCCTTTACAAGCCCTGTTTTCTCCCGAAAGATTTTCTCAAACTGCTCCATATCCACTGCGGTGTAGGTATTTGCGTCCCTGTGATTTCTGGCTCTTTCCAGCATTTCTTTCTGAATTGTGTCAAGAATTTCTCCGGCCTTTCCTTCCAGCTCTTCCAGGGACACTTCCATTTTCTCCCTGGTGTCCCGGCGGCAAATCACACATTTCCCTGCCTCCAAATCCCTTGGCCCAATCTCTACACGGATGGGATAACCTCTCATCTCCGCCTCAGCAAATTTCCACCCGGGTGTCTTATCAGAATCATCCACTTTCACACGGAATTTTTCCCCAAGCATATCCCTCAGTTCATAAGCCTTATCCAGAACCCCTTCTTTCTTCTGCTGAATGGGTATGATACAAATCTGTATGGGCGCCACTCTGGGAGGCAGCACCAGACCTTCGTTATCCCCGTGTACCATGATAATAGCCCCAATCAGCCGGGTGGTCACTCCCCAGGAAGTCTGATAAGCGTATTTCAGAGTATTATCCCTGTCCGTATACTGCACCCCGAACGCTTTGGCAAACCCGTCTCCGAAATTATGACTGGTGCCTGCCTGTAATGCCTTGCCGTCATGCATCAGGGCTTCAATGGCAAATGTGGAAATTGCCCCGGCAAATTTTTCCTTTTCCGTTTTCTGGCCCTTAATAACCGGTATGGCAAGAACTTCTTCGCAGAAATCCGCATATACATTCAACATCTGTATGGTTCTCTCCTGGGCCTCTTCCGCAGTCCCATGGGCAGTATGTCCTTCCTGCCAGAGGAATTCTCTTGAGCGCAGAAAAGGCCTGGTCTCCTTCTCCCATCGAACCACCGAACACCACTGATTATATAACTTTGGCAAATCTCTGTAAGATTGAATTTCATCTTTATAGAAATCACAAAACAGCGTCTCCGAAGTAGGTCTTACACAGAGCCTTTCCTGTAAGGGCTGCATGCCTCCATGTGTCACCCATGCCACTTCCGGCGCAAATCCCTCCACATGGTCTTTTTCTTTTTGTAGCAGGGATTCTGGAATAAACATGGGAAGATATACATTTTCGACCCCCGTTTCCTTAAATCTGGCATCTAATTGTTTCTGAATTAATTCCCAGATTGCGTAGCCCGCAGGCTTGATTACCATACACCCCTTTATGGAAGTGTAACCGATTAATTCTGCCTTTTTCACCACATCCGTGTACCACTGGGCAAAGTCCACCTCCATGGAAGTGATTTCCTCTACCATTTTTTTCTCTGCCATTTTTCTCCTCCTCCTGCCTTGTGCGGCAATCTATATAAACGGTTTTTTACTTCCGCCGTTATCACTTATTTCTCTCTCTTTTTTTGCGGCCCTCCAGCCCCGGCACCATCAGTATGGCAACCCAGCCGGCACTGAAACCATTGTTATACAGGTTCAATCCCCCATACATTTCCGTGGTGCATGTGACAATGGCCGAATGGAGCATTCCTGCGATAATGCCGGGAATCACACCGAATTTGCCCGCAATGGGCGCAAGCCCCACCACAAAAATGGCTGCAAGCTGCATACTTGGTGTGGTGGCATGAAACTGATTCACCAGCGTTGACAAAAATACCCCCAATAATACAGGCAGATAGTTCCTGACATGGGCCCCAAAGGCCGCAAAACCAAAGGCCGTCAGAATCGCTCCCACCACAGGCCCGGAAAAGTCCCCTCCGATGAGACAGATATAGGTCGAACATACCATTCCTATCAGCCCCATATTCATCAGGGTGGTGCCCACTCCTTCCAGCAGGACAAAATCAGCAGCGCTTTTGCCGGAATGCCGGCAGACTTTCAGCAGCCCCATCATATTCCCTTCATTCAGAAACAACCCATAGAGAAATGTAAGGATAAAATACCCATACAGTCCCGCCACAATCCACATGGGGCTTTCTGACCTCCATATCAGTACCGAACCACTCTCCATCCCCAGGGCCTTCAGTACACATACCAGTACAAACGCAATGACCCCTGCGGAAAATCCCACATTGAACAGATTATATCCCTTGTGCATGGTGGCGGTATGTATCGAAAATGCAGGAAGCATATATCCGATAAACAGTCCCACCCCCACGGCAAAGAACATGTTGATTACTGTACCGAAGGGCAGAATAAAAATCAACTCCGTCACCAATGGCGCAAGACATGTGCCAAACAAAGCTGTGTAAATACAGTTGCTCAGCTGCACCCCATGCAGTCTGGCATACAGAAGCGTGCCAAACAAAATGGGCAGAATATTCAGAGGATTTTTCCCCCACAGGGCATATCCCATATTGATGAAAAAAGCAGCCATGGTCAAGCCGGTAAATTTCACTCTCTTGATACATAGCAATACAAAACCTATGGTCATGACAAACATGGAGTTAATAAACGCCGCGCCGTATCCCGCCAATTCAAAATAGTCAGTAATCAGCGCATCCCTTGAGACCACAATGGTCCACAAGCCCTGAATCGTAGACCAGTCGCCCAGCTGCTCCCAACTGCTGCCCGCAATCCCTGCCCCAAGCAGCAGCACTATGGAAAAAATACAAAAGATTTTTAATTCCCACCCCTCCAATTTCTTCCTGATTTTTTCCGCCATCCATACCTCCCAAACACATGGGCCCGTTTCCCCATGGGCCATCATATATTGCATTCAGTCTACCACAAACTAACGCCGATTACAAGTGACTTCCACTGTCCCGTCACCACAATAACAGCACTATTCAGAGCCATGGCGGCTTGCTTACCAGTTCTAAAGGGACAGCGGCCGGGGCATGGGGGGTTACGTTCGGCTCGGGCAACGCCGGCGATGAACGTAACCCTCAACTTCGTCCAGGACACAAAAGTACTGTGTCCAAGCCTGCGTAGACGCTGGATTTCATCTCCGGTCTAAGAACGCCCTCCTGTGCTGCCACGTAACCCCCCATGCTCCGACCGCCTGTATTTCCGACAGCTTTACAGTATAGACACCTGGTAGATTGTAAATTCATTAACCAGACCAATTTTATGCTATGCATAATGAAAAGGGCTGCCGCATTAAGGGTCATGGGCACTAGATATAGGTATGCCTGATTACCTGACATCCTGTATCTTGTGTAGAATTTCTTAACGCAACAGCCCCTCCAAAACCAATCAGCCACTTTGGAGCAGCTCACACTTTTTTCAATTGTCTCACAAGTAATGGTACTTCAAATAACAGCATCACAATCCATCCCACTAAATTGGCCCAGGACAGACTTGCGAATTCCATGGAACATATCATAAGCATCACAACTACCGCTGCCACTCTGCCCAGCATATTCATGGTTGTACTGTAAAGCGTAACCTTTAAATCGCCCATACCCCTGAAAAATCCCTGTATCCCGTTTGTAAAGGCCGGCAGGAAATACATAAAGGCAATTCGCTGCAAATAAGATACGCCCAGGTCCACCACCTCCGCTTCCTGGCTCTCGGTAAACAATCCCATTATGAACGGGGCGCCAAAAAAGATAACGGCGCAGATAAAGATGGTATATATTACCTCAATAAATAACCCGCTCTGAAATCCTTTGCGTATTCGCTCCTGATGCCCCGCCCCTTTATTCTGGGCAATGAAAGTAGTCATGGCATGACCGATATTCTGTTGGGGGGTATAGGCGAAATCATCCACTCTGTTTACCACCGTAAACGCCGCCATTACGCTGACTCCCCGGGTATTGACCATTGCCTGAATCGCTGTCTTGCCCACTTGCAGGCATACCTGCTGCATGGCGCTGGTACTGCCGTAGCTAATGGTTTTGCCCAGAAGCTTTTTGTCAAATACCAGCCACTTTCTTCCCAGATTTAAGAGCGGAATCTTTCTGCTGATGTAAACGGCACAGAGCAGACAGCTAAACGCCTGGCTGATTACCGTGGAGACGGCGCTGCCCATTACCCCCAGCCGGAACACTACCACCATCAGCAGATCCCCCGCAATATTCAATACGGCGCTGATCATCAGAAAGTACAGGGGCGTCTTGCTGTCCCCCAGGGCCCGCAGGGTATTGGCCAGAAAATTATAGATAAATGTAAATAACAGTCCAAGGAAAATAATCCTCAGATATACCCCCGCTTCCCCGATAATCTCTTCGGGAACCTGTATCAGCCGCAGCAGAGGCGTGGCCAGCACCATGGTACATATGGAGAAAAACACCGAAAAACCGCAGCCCGCCAAAAAAGTCGTGCTGACCTGACGGGAAAGCAATTCATAGTCCTTTGCGCCATACTGGGAACTCATAAGGATGCTGGCCCCCATACAAAGCCCGCTGATAAACAGCAGCGCAATATTCATAATCGGGGCGGAGGTGCCCACTGCCGCCAGCGCCCCCTCTCCCACATATTGCCCCACAATGACAGAATCCACCGCATTATAGGTTAGCTGAAATAAATTTCCCAAGACCAGAGGTATGGTAAATGCCACCAGGGGAAGCGTTATCCTCCCCGTTGTCATGTCCTTTTTCACTTGCGCTCCCATCTGTCCGCCATTTTTTACGGCTCTTTTCCTCCGTCAAAATTTCAGCGGCTCTTTTCCTCCGCCAAATTTTCAGCAGCTCTTTTCCTCCGTCAAATTTTTAGCGGCTCTTTTCCTCCGCCAAATTTTCAGCAGCTCTTTTCCTCCGTCAAATTTTTAGCGGCTCTTTTCCTCCGTAAATTTTTAACGGCTCTTTTCCTCCGTCAAAAGATACGGAAGATTAGCCGGCTGATTGTATGCCGTATTCTGCCATGCAATTCCCTCCCTGTAAGTCCTGTTCTCCAACAGGCAGGGGAATACATATTCCGTCGGAATGTTGGTGCTGTAGATACGAATCTTTGTATTATCTTCTTTCACACGCACAATAAATTCTTCTCTCCAGTCACCGTAAATATCCGCCACGATTCCTGCGTTGGCCTTGGTACTGTTGTTCAGCTGCGTTCCCGACGCCATGAGGATATCCACCTTTTTCTTATTCTCCCAATCCCACTTCTGTACTCGAGGAACCAGTTCATCAGAGTTATTGGAATCAAACAATTCCATCAGAAGATCCCCGTCCCAATAAATGGAGAAATTAATGCTGGGTCTGGAAATATCCGTGGGCTTTCCGTTACAGTCAAACACCACATCATTGCTTGCGCTCCACATCTCAGCGCCTTCGTATCTGGGATCTATGTCGGCGGCCATACCTCTTCCGATATCTTTGCCCATATTGATGCCCCAAAGAATCTCTCCAGTCTGGGCGTCATGAAGCTCCAAACCGTAAGCGGCTGTCTTTTCTTCATGCACCCCGAAGACTTCCAGTTTTCCGTCATTGTTCCAATCGCTGACATGCATTGCGTCCCCATGCCCCAATCCTGTGGTATACATTGCCTGGCCGTCATTATCCACTACCAGGGAGCCGTAGATAATTTCATCATATCCGTCCCCGTCCACATCATTGATGGACAGCTGGTGATTTCCCTGCGCAGCGTATTTGGTCCCGCTGGGCACATCAAAAGCCCACTGCATTTGCAGTTTGCCGTCTATGAACTTCCAGGCCGTCAGCGCTGATCTGCCATAATATCCCCGGCAGAAGATGGCGCTGGCACTTCCGTCATCCAGATACCCTGTTCCCGCCAGGAAACGATCCGCGCGGTTGGCATATCCGTCATTGCTCTCCGCCGGCGCATTGCCCTTCAGCCCCCAATACCTTGTATCATAAATTCCTTTTTCTTCATTGTAGGGGCCTCTTTCCGGTATATATTTGACCGTATCCATAATTTTTCCCGTCTCACCGTTAAATACCGTCAAATATTCCTGGCCCAGAACAATCCTGCCAAGCTTCCCGCTGTGTTGACGGAAATCATAATTCTCCGGCGTCCCTTTTGCGTCCGTGGGCAGGTCTTTCACACTGACTTCACCCACATGCCCGGTTTCCTGAAAAGACGCGTCAAACGCAGTGGAACCGTCCGCCGTCTTACACATTAATTCCGCCTTGCCGTCCCCATCATAGTCCCATACCTGGAACTGGGTGTAATGGGCGCCGGAACGAATATTCAGGCCCAAATCAATCCTCCACATCAACGTGGCCTTTCCTTCCGCCAAATCAATATCATAGGCATCCAGAATGGTGGTGCCAGTATAGCCGTCATGGGCATTGTCCTTGGCATTGCTGGGATACCACTTCACTATGAGTTCCAGTTGTCCGTCCCCATCCAAGTCCCCAACCGACATGTCATTTGAAGTATATTTTGCCACCTCTCCGTCCGGCATTGTCTGGTCCGCAGGCGCCTGCAAAGTCAATTCCTGATAGACATCCCCCCAGGCTTTTGTTGTCTCTCCCTGGGCAGAAATCCCCTCACTGGCAGTCAATCTGTAAGTATCCCCCGACTTGCCCCCATTGTCCATAAAAGAAGTCCGGTTGCCCGTATAGACCGTTTCACCATTCCTCTCCAATGTAAATGTAATTTCTGTGGAATCCGCTTCATAGCATCTCCAGCTGACAAAAATTCCTTCCTCCGCCTTCACTGCCACCAAAGCCCTGTCAGAATAGACTTCTGCCGGCGCATACTCCCCAAGGGAAGATAATTCCCCATATGTGGTAGTAATCTCCGGTGTCGGTTCCGGTGTGGGCGCAGGCGTAGATGTAGGCTCCGGTGTGGGTTCCGCCGTGGGCGCGGCAGTGACTTCCGGTGTGGGCGCAGGTGTTGTGTTCTGTCCGGCATCGCTGCTTCCATCCTGGTTCTGAGTCGGTGTATTCCCCGTCTCCTCCGCTCCATTCCCGCAGGCAGTGGCTGTCAGCATTACCGCCAGCATCAGGGCTGAAAGCCTCTTCCCATGTCCTTTTCTCCACTTTGGCCCCTGCGCTGTCCGGCCCTTCTCCCATAGAGCTGTCTTAGTTCCAACTGTCTCACATAGAAACTTCTTATTATACATAGTTCTTCCCTCCTGCCCCCTTTTCGGCGGGGGTTCTTATTTCTTAATACTTCAGACACAATGCTCTGTCTGTACAAAACTGTCTTAAAAACCCTCACAGATACAGCATTTCCGAATATGCCATAATAAACGGCCCGCTTCCCTTACCCTCATCCGTGCAGTAATATTCAGGTACTTCATAATTATTCTTGCCGTTGGCGGAGGCTTTTAAATATATATCCCTAAGCCCGTTTTCATCCAGTTTTTCTTCCACAAGTCCCACGAATGCTCCAATTCCCGCTTCCAGATAGGAACTGTCAAGCCATCCTTTTCTGACGCCTTTCAATATGGTATAAGCCAGCATTGCCGTGCCGCTGCTCTCCCGCAAATTGGTCTCTGTGGCCGGACGGTCCGCAAGATTCGGCCAGAGTCCGTCCTTCCCCTGATACTTCAGTACGCCGTCCACAAAAAGCTTCAGAGCACCCTTCCTCTTCTCCAGATATTCCTCCGGAAGTACTTCCATCACATCCACCATGGCCATGCCATACCAGCCCATGGCTCTGGTCCAGAAGAAGTCACACACATCCTCCCTGCTGTTTCCCCCGTGATAATACATACCATTGGGCGCAAGCAGAGTATCCGCAACCCAGTCAAAACGCTCCTGTATCAGCTGAAGCTGTCTTTTGTCCCCTTTCCTGGCTGCGTGGCGTGCCAGAAACGGCTGCAACATATATATCCCGTCCAGCCAGAATTGATATCTTGCCCCGGCCCCCCAGTTATGTCGGTAATTATGCCCCAATGCCCCCGGCATTTCTTCCTTACAAGGCGTAACCCCCAGACTGTTTACATATGTTTCATCCGTCAAATGCTTATACAGCCTGGACGCAATCTCCCCATAGGCATCCTGCCCCTGAGAAAAGTCTTCCAGGAGAGCGGCGGTTTTGTAACAATCGGCCCCATGACAGTCCACATATCCCGCCATCTCAAAATCCAATACATAACTTCCGTCTTCTTCCTGTCTGATTAAGCTGTCCAGGTATTCTTTCACATAGTCATAATACGCTTTCCCTTCCCCGGGAGCCGCTTTATATACATCATACAGCCCTTCCATAACAACACCCGTATAATAACTGTAATTAAATAACAGTTTCTTAGAGTTTGGGGACCGCTTCTCATTATCCCAGGTAAAAAACAAGTTCTGCGCCGGTATCATTTTCTTCGGCACATTTACAATAGAACCTATGGTAAGCCGATCCACATAATTACCGGCCTTTTCAACAGCTTTGCTCACACGTCCCTGTTCCATTTTTTTCTCCTATTCCAGTTCCGTCTCTGCATTTCAGCGCCCCTTTCTCTGGAATAAAATTTCATCTGCAAAGGGCGCAGCTGCAATTTTATTCCGGGCGCTTCCATTCCGAGACTGTTTTATATTCCAGTTCCGTCTCTTTTAATTATAGTTCCGTCTCTGCATTTCAGCGCCCACTTTTCTGGAATAAAATTTCATCTGCAAAATGCGCAGCTGTAATTTTATTCCGGGCGCTTCCATTCCGAGACTGTTATTGTTGCCACTTGCAGTTCCGTCATTTATTTATAGTTCCGTCTCTGCATTTCAGCGCCCCTTTTCTGGAATAAAATTTCATCTGCAAAATGCGCAGCTGTAATTTTATTCCGGG
>CAJUGT010000002.1:35364-36649 GCA_910586435.1 uncultured Acetatifactor sp.
CGCTTCCATTCCGAGACTGTTATTGTTGGCTGCTAAAGCATATTCCACTCATCCACGTTGTCAATGTCTATGGGTTCGCCTTCGTTGCCTTCCAGCACCACATTTTTCATTGTGACTTTTTTGGCGTTTCTGACGAAGATTCCCTGTCTGGAGCTGCGCTCACAGCCGGTCATCATGGCCGCTTTGCCTTCTTTGGCTTCCTCAGCGTAGGTAATGGTCACGTTTTCCATTTCCACGCATTCAATCTTAGATTCCGGCAATCCATAGAAGTAAACCCCCGCCACATGGCAGTCACGGCAAATCACATCTCTTATCACAATCCTGCCCACCCTGGGAGTTCTCTCGTCCACAGGCAGGGCTTCTTTGCTGGCAACATATTCTGATTTGCCATCCGCTCCGCAATAGTAAAAACAGTTGATTACAAAGGGTGTTCTGACCCCTTCCATTAAGACATGTTCAAAAGTAATTCCGGACAGATAGGAGTCCTTCCCCCTGCCCCTCCTGCTCTTAACCCGCAGTCCCCTGTCAGTATTCAGGAAGTGGCAGTTCTTCACAAGAATTTCGTCCACACCGGCCGCAATCTCACTGCCAATGGTTACGCCCCCATGACCACGCTCCATGAGGCAGTTGCGGATCACTATATTTCTGGAAGGTGTCTTGTATGTCTTACCCATATACATCTTACCTGATTTCACCGCAATGCAGTCATCCCCTACGGAGAAGTACACTCCCGCAATCTCCACATCCGTACAAGATTCCGGATCAATGCCATCCGTATTATGAGATTTATCAGGGGACTGAATCTTAATATCCAGGAAACGCACTCTTTCCGAAAAATACGGATGAAGATTCCAGGCCGGAGAATTTCGGATGGTCACACCCTGCATCACCACATCTTTACAGTGGTTTAGAAATAACATCCGGGGTCTGGCCGCCGGATCGTTCTTCCTCTTCTCCTTATCCCACCAGTTGTCAAAATCAGCCGCCCCGTCAATGATTCCCCCGCCGCAGACGACCACATCTTCCACATACATTCCGGTTATGATGCTGGCATAGGTATCTAACGGGCTCCCTTCCCAGCTTGCCGGCAGATACTCGCTCTTCTCATCATAGCTCTCTATTCTTCCCGGCAGAATGGGCAGCCTGGTTTTGTCCGGAATGGCCAGAAGAACAGCTCCTTCTGCCAAATCCAGCACCATATGGCTTTTCAGGAACAGGTGCGTAAAACGGTAGGTTCCTTCCGGCACATAGACCCTGCTATGGGCCGGAAGGGTCATAATTGCTG
>CAJUGT010000002.1:36659-80013 GCA_910586435.1 uncultured Acetatifactor sp.
TAATTGCTGCCTGCAAACATGCCGTATCATCTGTGACACCATCTCCTTTGGCGCCGAAATCCCTCACATTCAATGTCACAAACTCATATTCCGTATGTACTCTGAGGACTTCCGAAGCTTCCTCCGCCCTCTTCACCTGTACTTCCACATCCGAATCAGGAAGCAAATCATATATGGATACAATCGTCTTATCCGATGTAAACCGCTTTTCTCCGTCCACATACAAATCATAATTGGCTGTTTTATAATCCGCCAGTTCATCCACTATCTCCAGAACAATACTTCTGGCCGTCTTAAAAATAACTTTTATCTCCATATCCCTGCTCTTTTCATATTCACATTATAATAGTATCGTCAGACTCCGTTCCTGCCCTCTAAGGGTTTACCAGCATTTCCCTGTAGCATCCGCCCAGCTCTTTCAGCCCTTCTGCCACCAGTCCTGCCATTTTTACCGCTCCTTCATAATGAAGATGCGTGTTATCCTTCATTTCCTTGGTATAATTTTCATAAGTGCCCACCGGAAAATACATAAACCATTTCCTGCTGGCCATATCCCCTGTCTTCTCATACAATATTTTGCTTTTCTCTGTCAAGTCAATCACTGCCAGATGTTCTCTTTCCGCCAATGCCTTTACTGCCGCCGGATATGCTCCGTGACTGTTCTGTATGGTGCCGTCCTCCTGAAAGAGCCTCCTGGAAAGGGGCGTAATCAATACTGGGACAGCGCCTTTTTCTCTTGCGGCATTCACGTACCGCATGAGATATTCCGGATAAGTCGTATCCGGGTCCGTATGCCGATCTTCCTTTGGCTTCTCATCGTTATGCCCAAACTGGATAAACAGGAAATCCCCTTCCTCCATGACTTCCTTCGCAGGCTCAAATCTCCCCTCATCGTAGAAGCTCTTGGAGCTGGCCCCATTTTTCGCGAAGTCAAGCACCACGTATTCACGCTTTAAATATCGATCAAATTCCTGTCCTATTCCCGTCTGCGGATAAGTATCCGCTCCGTTAAAAGCAACCGTAGAATCTCCAACCCATATCAGCTTTTTCATCATACAATCCTTTCCGGCCATGTAAGCCTTTCCCCACCCTTATGCTTATTATACTGATTTCAGCCGCGGAAATCAATTGAAATCGAAAGCTCTAATGAAGCAGGGCAATTTCCTGTTACTGTTTACTCCGTTCACAGTAACGGATGCGCAAAAAGGGCAAAAACCGCCGTTTGCGGCACCTGTCAGCTCCGGCTGACGGGTACCCGTGCGCATAGAACAAACCCTCCCTGCATACACAGGGAGGGTTTCGCCACAGACAGATTATTCAAACGTAACCTTGTAATGTGTCTCAGTACCATCATAAAGCAGCTGTGTCTCGGACGCAACCTCTTCAAAGGCCTGCATAGGAGTCTTCTCCAGCTTCAATATCCAGTTGGAGATGCTGCCGATCTTATGTCCTGTAAACATTCTGGAATAATCAGATCTCATGTCGTTATACATGATCATCAGCATATCGCCGGATTCCTCATCACCCAGAGTATCTCTCATTTCTACCTCTAACACTTTGTCAGCAGGTTTGCTGGTACGGTTTGCGATAGCAACCAATACTGCCGCAACTTCTTCCGGTTTCTCCACACCTGCTACGATCATCTTCATATCTGCGGAATAGGTAACACCATGGTAGTTCTCTTTGCAGACATCAGCGCCCTGATCCGAATAGTAGGGCCCAAGAGGGTGAGGCAGCAGACCGAATGTATAGGAAGTTTCCTGCGTACCCTGTGTCAATTTCTGAAGGTCCCCATAGAAGTCGAAGTAGAATACACACTGACCTGCCGCAAAACCAGCCACATCAATGCCGCCCTCTACCAATACGTTCTTCGTGCCGCCGTTGCCGTCGTCCACCTTAACAGTCCAGTTGGGCGCCAGATACCCTTTTTCACGCAGGTCATAAATCCACTGGCCTGCCTCCAGAGTTCTTTCATCCGTACCGGTATACACATGATGGCCGTCCACCAGGTTGGCAATGGTACCGCCATTGGAAAATACGGTCATGGGGAAGAGCAGGTTTTCCTTTCCATATCCTGCGGGAACAACACTGCCATCAGACTGTTTTGTAATCGTTTCGCACATTTCCTCGAACTTTGCCCAGGTCCAGGTGCCATCCTTTACCATACTGTAAAGGTCTCCAAGTCCGTATTGCTCTGCCAGTTCTATATTAAAGAGCAATGCGTTACGCAGGATATTGGAGCTGTTGTTTGTGACAAAGTTTACAGCGTACTGGGTTCCCTGGAAGATACCATAATCGGACTGTGCCGTCCAGGGATTGGTGTCCAGCTTGATAATATCCGCAATCTGAGGATCATCCAAAGGCATTACCATCTTCATGTCCATAATCTGATCCAGATAGGTATCGGATACGCCTTCATCCAGGATATCACAGTATGCTTCACCGGAAGTCATGCCCATATACAGGTTCTGTACGATATCCTTGCCCTTCATGCTGGGAATAATCTCAAATTTACAATTGTAATCAGCCTCAATCTGCTCCATAATTTTGACAATTTCAATGGTAGCTTCATTGGTGTTGTCAGGATCGTCGTTGCCGTTGGCATCCTTGGCATAATTATACCTGGTTCCTACAGACGCAGCAATCCGAATGGTACGTCCGTTCAGATCCATGGGAGTCTCTACGAAGCCGTTATACTGATCTGCCAGCTTCTCTCCCTCACTTCTGGGATCTTCCGTGGGCGCCGGAGTCGCCTCAGCCGAACTGCCCCCCCCATTGTCGCCTGAAGGCGCTGCGGTAGGAGTGTTCACATCACTTCCGCTGTTCCCGCTGTTTCCTTCGTTTCCGGCGTCATTGTTTCCGCAGGCTGCCATTGAAAATACCATAGCTGCTGCCAAAACTACCGATAATACTTTTCTTTTCATTGTTTGCTCCTTTCTGAAACGTTTATTGTTTACTATATAAAACATGGACTCTCTACATCGGTTCCCCTCCCTTTGAACAAGCCCATATCTTATCAAAATAAAGATATTACCCTGTGATACCTGCTCTTGCCACACCCTGGATAAAGAACCTCTGTCCAATTAAGTACACCAGCATCACCGGCAATACACAGAGCACTGCCGCAGTATTGTTATACTGCAATACCATAATGGCCTCTTCACCCCCGTCCACAAAGCTGGTCATATTGGCGAGAAGATTCGTCGACCGCTGGAACAGCTGGGTGTATGTGGTATCCGTCCACTGCCACGCAAAAGAAATCAAAAATACTGTCACCATCATGGAGAAGGAGTTGGGCAGCATCACCTTATAGAAAGTCTGAAAGGCATTACAGCCATCAATAATCGCCGCCTCTTCCAATTCCTTGGGCATGTTCCGGAAAGTCTGACGGAACATAAAGATGTACAATCCATTCCTGATTCCCAGCCCCGTAAGCGCCAAAATAATAATGGGCCAGTATGTATTAATCAGGTTCAGATTTCCGTAGAAGAAACGGAATCTGATATACAGTGGAATCATCATTGTCTGGGGCGGCACCAGCAATTCCATGATTACAAGCCCAAAGAGAAGCCCGTTTCCCCGGAATTTAAACCGCCCAAAGCCATACCCCGCCAGCCCGCAGATAAATACCTGCAAAACGGCAATCAATATGGAATAACCAAAAGTAATAGGGAACGATCTCCCATACTGCAACTGGATCAGCACCTGCTGAATATTGTTCCAGGTAAAATATTTGGGAATATATCTTACGGCCGGATCCAGGTAGTCCTCAAAGCTCTTAAACGCGTCTATCATCTTGAGCAGGAACGGGTAGAGAATGGTATAGCAGCATCCCACCAGGATAATGGTGCGAACTATTTTCCAGCCGATGCTCATCAGCCCGCTTAGAGAGAACCATTTAACGAACCATCTTTTCATATGAAACTTTTTCTTTGTATTAGTCTTAGTCAAGATATGTCACCCTCTTTGATATAATCCCGGCAGCTATGCCCAGTACAACGATTACCGTTACAAAGTAAACCCATGATACCGCTGACGCATAGCCTAGTTTACCGCTGCTAAAAGCCTGTGATTCCACATAATCCATGACACCATAGGTTGGATTGGTAAATGTGGAAATTACTGTATAGACCACACACACCAACAAGGACGGCGTCAGCATTGGGAATGTAATCTTCCAGAATTCCTCCCATTTCGTAGCACCCTCCATCTTGGCCGCCTCAAATACGGAAGGACTGATGGACTGCAATGCGCTGAGGAAAATCAGAATCTGTACCCCGGACGCGTTTAATATCCCATACATATTGCTCAGGACGGTACCGATAATATTGCTCATGGCCATGGGCAGTCCCATGACTTCCATCATTCTGGAAATACTGAACATTGCCGCCATGCCAAGCTGGTCAAAGGCACTTGCGGAGGCGCTTTCATCCAATGCGCTCATGGCATTGAACATGGTGTTGGCATCCTCCATATCCGCCACAATCCCCATGGAGAGAACCACCGGCAGGAAGAAGATTACCCTGCATATTCCTCTGCCCGCAAACTTCTGATTCAGCACATTTGACATGAAAAAGCTGAAGAGAATTATCACGGCAGAATCAAAAAACATACCTCTGATAGCGTTGACAAACAGCACAATGAATTCCGAGTCCGACAAAAAAGCGTCATAAAAGTTCTGAATTCCAATCCATTCCGTCTGGATATCTCCGAAGTCTATCTTCACATCACAGAAAGCATAGATCAGGGATTGTACCAGCGCCGGCAGGAAGATAAATATCAAGCCAATAATCACAGGCATTGTAAAGAAATACCCTGCCATATTCTTCTTATCCGAAAGCGCCATACCCTTTCGGGTAGAAGCATTTCCTTTTGAGAAAGATTTCTCTTTCCTGTTTTGTTCTTTCGCCATAGCCCCACTACCTACCTTCCTACAACCAGCCAGTCAAGTGCCTCCACAGTGCCTTCGGAGGTCTCATATGCTTCCTTGCCATAGTTGACATAAATCTTTGTCCCATCCTCATAGGTGACACAGTTCACATCCTCTGTGAGGTGCTCATGGTCCACAATC
Organism: uncultured Acetatifactor sp.; assembly: GCA_910586435.1. Classification (GTDB taxonomy): domain Bacteria; phylum Bacillota; class Clostridia; order Lachnospirales; family Lachnospiraceae; genus Acetatifactor. The sequence goes on from CAJUGT010000002.1 coordinate 41,731, forward strand.
CTGACATTCTGCAAATATCCCATTTCCTGGTTCAGTTTTCTGTAATCTTCCAGAATTTTTTCTATCTGCGTCTTGTAATTGACGGAAAAAAGACTTTCATAATTAGTATCCATCAGGTTCAACTGGTTATCATATATCAAAAGGTAATTCAGCCCGGCTCCGCTTTCCACCGCCCGCAGCACCGCAATGTCAGCATTGGGAGACTGGTTAATGCTCTTACAGGTAAAGGGCACATATCCCTTTAAAACCATTCCCACAAAGGGAATACTGTAGCTCTCCATTCTCTGGTGGCTTGAAGTAGTAGGCACATTCACCAGCGAGTCCGCGTACCGCAGCGCATAGTCGTTGCCCACATCAAGTTTCAGCGCATATCCCGCATTTACAAGCTGTTCCAGGGCCTGAGTCACCAAAATCTGCGCCGTCTGCCTGGTCACGCCTTCTTTGGCACTGTAATTGCCGTTCAAATATGCTCCGAAAGATTCCAGATAAAGTTTCTTAGAACCCGTTTTGGCATGAGCGTCAATAAAGTTCGCCATCACCGTTTTATATCGCAGAGGATTGATCAGCCAGTCCGCCGACGCGTAATCGCTTGACACTCCCGGGATAATCTGCTCCTCTCCCACCACAACGGAAACCTTAGTCAAATACTTGCTCACGTCTTCCGTCTTCCTGATACCGTTCCCTCTTTCATAAATTCCTGCGGGGTCGAGTCCCATATACAGGGTATCACCCTGGGAAGTCAAATTTGCTTCCAGTTCCTGATAGCCTTTCAGGCCGCCCAACCCTTTCTGTACTTTAAAACGGTTCAGCGCCATCTGTTCCATTCCGCCGTTGGCCATGCCGGAATAAATCACATCCACATCCGCAATGCCGTCTTCGTGGAGGATATCCATTATTTCCTGTGCCTGTTCAAAAGTGGTAATGTTAAAATCACTGTCAATGGGGATGCCGAAATTATTAATAATTTTCTGTATGGAACCAATCATCTCCACATCCAGTCCCCAGGAAGTATCATTGCTCTCCCTCTTCACAAGACTGCCCGTATTCACCAGATACTGCTGATAATACTGCGCCATCCCATTATAATCCGCTTCTTCCCCGTTCAGGAAATGATACCTCACCGTACAATCCACATCTGCCACATTCTGGTAAAATGCCAGGGCAACCCCCTGAATGCCAAAGTCATCGACGATACTGTAATTAAAGTACGGATAGGCAATATTGTAATTCAGGTAAGAACTGCGCACTTGAGCCGTCATACCGCCCACTGCCGCCCCATTCTCCACAATGGCAAAAAAAGCGTGGTCATCCGTCTTGATTCCAAACACAGGGAAGGTGCTTTTGATAGAATCACTGGTGCCTTCCGTAAGCATCACCGCCTGATCTTCCCCATAGAAGGGCACCATCACCTTGTTCATGGAATTGGAATCTATATCATTCTCAATAATGGCGCCGCTGCCGTCGGGATAAAAGATATATCCATCTTCTTTTTCAGTGGAGGCGCCAAAGCACTTCATCAGCTCCACCTTGGTCAAATGGTATCCTTCCCCCACTTCAATGTTCCTGAGATCCAAAGATACCAGCAAATCGCCCCCTGACAAGCGATAACACACGGGAATCTTGAAATATGCCGGCTTGACATTGGCAGCATTCTCACCCAGTTTTTCCTGTTCCGCCGCCTTCACAGTTTCGTCTATTCCCAGCAGAGTATATACTTCCAGGATGGAATTGGTGATTTTGGCCGTGAGAGTATTCTTCACAATGTAAATCGTTCCCAGTTCCTCTATCTTGGGATATAATTCCTTATACCTCCTCTGATCCGAAGAACTCATATTTTCATAAGTATATTCCGTATAATTATTGGCCAGGTTTCTGTAGGTAATCATACTAATGGTCCCGGCTTCCCTCATACCTTCAAGCTGTTCCAGATACCCTTCATATGTCTCCTTTGTGAACACCTGGATCAAAGGCGACTCTTCCAGACTGGTTCCGATGCCGTATGTCACCTTAAGCGTGTCATCCGCCACTTCCCAGGTTACCTGATTCTTATCTGAAGAATAGGCATCCGGGTAGGAAGACATACTCATCTTTGTCAATGCGCTGGTGTAATACTCCACCGCTACCTGACTGAATACCACTCTTTTCGCCTCTGCGCTGAGACTGTTCTGCGCTGCGGCATCCATCTCATGATATGCCGCATTGGACATGGTAAGCTTACCTGATGCCTTCTCATATACGGCAATGTCATAATCTTTTCCGATATACAGTTCCAGGTAATCATTTTCCAGCGCCAGTTCAAAGTCCTCCAGGATTGTCTCCACATCAGCGCTCTTTTTCACAGGATTGACAGAATCAGGACAAATCACCGCGCCTTCTTTCACCACATAATCCGAACGTATTTCATTGTCGACTACATCCGTCAGCCCACAGCCTGCCAATCCCAGGCACAATGCCACGGAGAGCACTGCTTTACATCTCTTCCATTTCATCTTACTCTCTGCCCTCCATCAATAGCTCACACGCTGAACCGCTTCATCTATTACCGTCGCCACAAATCCTACCACCTGCTGGAACATGGTAAATACCAGAATAATCAGCAGCGCAATGACGATCATGCCAACGATGGTAAACGCCAATACCACCAATGTCCTGCTTAAGGTAAAATGATGTGTTGTCAGCATTCCCGTCACCAGAAGGAAAGCCACCCATACTATGGACAGACTCCCCAGCATGTCATAAAACGTCTGCTCCCGCAAAATAAAGATATTGCTTACAATCACCATAATAAACTGAAGAATAATATATGGTACCAGGGAATAGGCAGTAAACATCATAATGTCCTTAAACGTCCCTTTTCCATCACTTAAGCAGGTCAGGCACCAGTTGGCAAGGCACCAGGAAAAGAACAAAAACAACGATGAAGCCACTGTCCTGAGAAAATTATAATTTATGCTGACTCCGCCAAAGAGATAGCCGGTCTTCAGATTGCTGATAATCTGCACCACAATGGTTGCCGCCAACAGTATCATGGCCGTCTTCAGGCTTCCTTCTTTTTCATATTTAATATCCCAGAACCCCTTGAACGGATGAACCGTCACATACAGAGAATATTTCAATTCCTTCCATGTCTGTTTCATTCTTCATCCCTCCCATAGGTCATCAGTTCACCCCTGATATAACGCCTTACTCTGACATAAATACCTTTTCCAACAAACAACAGTGCCAGCAGAATCACCGCCCCCACCATGTACGGGAAACTCACGGACATTTTGTTCTTCCGTATCCTCTCCTTTGCGTTGGAATAGGAATCCCTGTCTTCGGCAAATTCATAATAGGCCATGGCGTCTTCATAATTTTCTTTGTTATATTCCGCGTCCCCCAATCCTATATAGGGATACGCGAAATTGGAATTCAGCTCCGTCACCTGTCTCCAGCATTCGTTGGCAGTGTCATATTCCCCTTCCTGATAATACCACTCTGCGTCAATCAGAAGTTTCCCATATACGGTGGGTTCAAACATAAGCACGGAACAAAGGCCTGAATCCAGGACCAGGATATTATCCCCCACATAGTCCAGGGCAATGGGTGTCTGGGTTTCCCCCTTGGCAGTTCCTTTGCCGCCAAAGGTATAAAGCATAATACCATTGTTGTTATAAGTAAAAATACGCCCTTTGTTGTTGTCCAACATGGAGTAGATATTATTGGGTCCCAGTCCCACATCCACAATTCTGGAAGGCCCCGATGCCCACACCAGGTCTCCCACCGGAGCGAAATCCCCCTGCCGAATCAGAACGTCTTTTCCTTTCATATTCAGCTTTTTAATGGGTGTCACAGCCCCTGTCAAATCCTGGCTGTTTATGGTGGATATCAGATCGCTTTCCGTCAAAGCGGAAATCGTACCCCAGATAAAGTTGTTCTCGTCTATCTTAATATTGTTATACTCTGTAGGAACATACGTGGTCATGGCTGCTCTCTGTGTGTCCGTATAGAACCTGCGCAGCAATTTCGTAAAAGGGTCCACGGAAACGGAAGGAGCTCCTATATAACCTGTAAAATACCCCTCGCTTGTAAACTGCATAATACCCGAGTTGATATTTCTGGCGACCACATTGATACGGCCTGCGCTGTCAGCTACCACCCTGGTGGGAAGAAATGTACTTAAACTGGTACCCACCAGATTCTCCGGCTTCAAAAGTTCCAGGGATACGTTCCCATTCCAATCACACACCAACACACGGGAATGTCCTGTGTCGGCAATATATACCTTACCCTCGGAGGACACAAACATTCCCTCCGGCTTCAGCAGAGTGGAAGTACTGCCGTCAGGCATGGTAAATTCTTTCAGACAATCCACATAGTTCATTGCGGTGTCAAAACGGAATATGATTCCCAGGGAGGACTCTACAATGTAGATATACTCATCGGCAACAAACATATCTATCAAATTTGTCAAATCATAGCCGCCCACCCTGCGCAGATCCACGGTTCTGGAATAATCGTAGGCATCCGGGGATTTCAGGGGAAAACCCCATTTGCTGTAATTGTAGGTGGAACTGGAGGCTGATTCGGTATAATATGCCTCCGCCGTGGGGCAGCTGCCCGCAAAAAGCGCTGCCGCAAGACAAAATACCAATCCTATCTTTCTTAACTTCATATGCTCACTCCTTTATACCGGATGTCGACATTGTCTCAATGACATTGGACTGGGAGACAATAAATACCAATAAAGGTACCAGCAACATCACAATCTGTATGGCCGCCCCCACACCCGCGCGGGCAATACCGCTGGTAGTGATCTGACTCAACGCATAGGAAAGGGTTTTCTTCTCCTCTGAATAGATATATGGGGTGGCGCCGGTTGTCCAGAGACGTTGGGTTTCCAGAATCAACAGTGTGGCCGTAGCCGGCTTCACAAGCGGCATGACAATCTTGCTGAATTTCAGCCACTCGGAAGCGCCGTCCAAATCCGCGCTTTCCAGCAGGGACATGGGCACCATCTGATCCATAAACTGCTTCATGAGGTACAACCCCAGAGTAGAAGAAAATGCCGGAAGAATCAGTGCCAGATAGCTGTCTATCAAATGCAGAGCATTCATAATCAGATAATTGGGAATCGCAAGCACTGCGCCGCTGAACATCAGGGAAGTCCTGATGATCAAAAATATTGCCTTGGAACCCGGGAACTTATACTTTGACAGCGGATAGGCCGCCATGCTGGCAAGGGTAATATGCCCTACGGTACCCACCACAGTGATAAACAAAGTGTTAAATATGTACCTTATCATGGGAACCCATGTGTCCGACATCAGTGTGAACAAGTCCCTGTAATTTTTCAAAGTTGGATTTACCACCAGGATTCTGGGAGGGAATCTCCACAGCTCACTGGAAGGCTTCAATGACATACACACTGCGTAAATAAGAGGCAGCATCATCAGCAAAGTAAAGCTGGTCAGAAACAATATCATTGCGATGTCCCCACCGCGGGAACGGGACAAACGCCCCAGGTGCTTGATTTTTTTCTTATTTTCAGGATTCAACTTATTCACCTACCTTGTTAATACACTTCTGGATGAACTGGTTCAGGAAAATCATAAGTAAGAACAGCATGGTTGCAATGGAAGAAGAATATCCCATTTCATAACGGGTGGTTCCGTAATCCTCCAAATGCTGCATAATGGTATGGGCAGAATAATTGACCGAAGGGTTGCCTGCCAGACCGCTGATAACACTTCCTATATTAAAAGCTCCCGTAATACTCATAACCGCGCCAAACAACAACTGCGGCTTCATCAGAGGCAGTGTCACATACCAAAGTTCCTGCCAGCGGTTGCGTATTCCATCCATGGCCGCCGCCTCATAATACTCTCTGCCAATTCCCTGCAATCCCCCAATAAAGGAAAGGAAGGAGGTTCCAAGGCTTCCCCAAAGGACAACGCCGATAATAATCGGAACCACATAGTTTTCATTTTCAAGCCATTTTATCCTGGTATTGATAAATCCCCAATCCAACAGCCAGGCATTCAGATACCCCTGTGCGTCACTGCTGAAAAACACCTTGAAAATAGGGGTCATACCTCCTGCCAGGGACGGTGCGTAGAGAAGCACCGTCAGGATTACCCTTACCGCCCTGGGCAATTCGTTCAGAAACCATGCCATGACCAGGGAGATGATATACCCTCCCGGCCCGGTAATCATGGCAAACATAATCGTATTGCCCAGAGCCTTAATGAACAAATCATCTTGCATAAACATTCGGTAATAATTGTTGAATCCCACAAAATTCGGCTTTTCCAGCATATTAAAGTCCGTAAGACTGAAAAACATGGATATGATGACAGGACAAACCGTAAATATAAGGAACAGGACACAATAAGGCGCAATGAATAAATACTTGCTCTTATTCTTTTTCATTTCCCGCCAGGTCCAGTTTAAATCTTTCCTCATCCTTTCCTTTAAGGTCAGGTTGTCATAAGTCACCGACCCCGACGTTTTGCCGAGCTTAACATTAGCTGCCATACTTCCTATTCCTCCATTTCCAGACCAAACTCATTCCGCTTAATCTTGATTTCTTCGTCTATGTCGGCGGAATTATCCAGCAGTGCGGACCGTGGGTTTTCTTTGTCATTAATCACGGCAAGTTTTGCGAAATTCAGATAACGGGCGGTGTAATAACCTCCGGGTACCTGAGGCATACCACGAAGATTTTGAACCTGTTCCTCTATGGACCTTCTGTCCGCTCCTGACCAGGTAAACCTCAACAGGGCCTCCGTATTAGCTGTATTATAACGTGCCGCAGCACCCATAACTGCTTCCAGCTGCTCACCGAATTCATATTGGCTTTCAGCGCTGGTCCACCATTTGATAAATTCCCATGCGGCATCCTTATTCTTGCAATCCTGAAGCATCAGGCAGCCCTTCATGATAATGGGCGCCACATTGTCAACTGTTCCGTCCGCCTTCACGGTACCCGGCAGAGTGGACATAGCCCATTTTCCCTTAATCTCCGGCGCCGATATGGTGAGCAGGTTATATGTGGTATACTCCGCAATGCCAATGGGCATTTCACCTGTACGGAAGCGGTTTTCAAAACTGTAGTCCGTAGCCAGACCATAAAGCATATAAAAATCTGTCCAATACTCAAAGGCGTCCAACGCAGTCTTACTGGACAATGCGGAAGCCGTATGTTTGGGTGTATAGAAATCTCCGTCCATTTGATACAGGAACATGGAAAAGCTCTGCATTCCGGCCGACACATCATTGCTGATGGCACTGGGTAGAGCAAAGTCCATATTCTGGGCCTGCAATGTGGGCAGAATCTCCACAATTCCTTTCCAGGTTCGCAGGCTGGACACATCAATCCCCAGGTCCTCCATAATATCCGTTCTGTAGAACAACATCGGGAAAGACATGGTCTCCGGCATGGCATAGATGCCGCCGTTATATTCAAAAGGGTCCACTGCGCTTGCCGGGAAGCGTTTGGCCACTTCCTCAAAATCATCAAACTGTGTTAAATCATAAGCGGCCCCACGGACAGCGAAATCCACCGGTTCCACCTGATCCACCTGCAATGCCAGGTCAGGCCCACGCCCGGCGAATACGGCATTTTTCAGTGTGGATGCCGGTACCAGCTGAAGATTCACATGAATCCCCGTTTCCTTGGTAAATCCATCCACAATCATCTGGTTCAATGCCATTGCCTGGTCACGTCCGCCGGTCAGACCGGAACCAATCCACACGGTAATGGAATTTCCTGTGTCAGTATCCGAATCCACGGTGGAAAGCACACTGTAATCATTGGTGAAAGAAGTCACAAATCCCATCACCTGGGACGCCAAAGCATTCAGGATATTGTCGTTGGCCGACTTCACTTTTGTTCCCACTTCCGCCACATAGAGATAATCCAGTAGCAGAGGCTGAATCCTGGCATTATTAATCCACTCTCCAAATCCCCCCACCAAGTCTCTGTAACGGCTGTAATTCCCCGCAATCTGATTTGGCCTGGTATGCATCCTGTTCACAATGTCTATGAGCTGTTCCAGCTGAGATGTAAGGGAACCACGTTCTCCCGTCATTGCCATCATGGCGTCACAGATACTTTGCAGCCTGGCCTCATCCTCTTTCAGCTCTTTCAAAGTGTCCGGCAGATACAATGCTATCTGATAATCCCTGTCCGTATCCGGCGTAATGCTTAAAATGGAAAGCAGTTCAAGATTGATTGCCGATAGACTTTCCAGAATGGAGTCTGCCTCCGTGAGAATTCCCACCAAGTCTCCCATGGTATTCTTTAGTGTTAAAGTATGGGTGCCTGCCTCAAGATAAAATCGCCAGGGTTCTTCTCCTTCCTGTCCAAAAGAGAAGGTCTGCCAGTCGTCACTGAGATAAAAATGTACATTGCCGGCTTCCTCAAAAGGAAGTTCGCCGTCTATGTAAAGAGACCGGTTGCAATACAATCCCAAAGAAAAGTTCTGCATTGCGCGAACACCGATATTATAGTAACCGCTCACAGGGACCTCGCATTCCCAGGTAATCCACTGATTGGCATATTGCCAGGAGGTTCCTCCCACGGTGTTCAAAAGTTTCTGTGTATAACTATAGGGCTGATTCTTGGTGGAAGTGGTATCTGCCTTGGCATACAGGGTAGGAGAACTCTTCTCCAAAGTATTCTCCGCCTGGATGATGATCAGGCCATCTTGCAGCGCTCCCGCCACATCCTGCGCTCCTGCCGCATTGTTTGCCGCCAGCGCCTCCGCATAGGATACCGGCATCACATCTTCTGAAGCAAGCGTAACAGACGCAATGGCCATTGGCTCTTTCACGGATTCAAAGGTCAATGTATGCTTTCCTTCCGTCAGGTAAAAGCTGAGGGCCGGCGCGTAATATCCCATGGCATCGGTTACATAAGCGGAAACCCAGCTGTTTTTTTCTTCCTGGTCCGGACGGTTCAGCAGCCCGCTGGGATTGGGAACAGCATCCACATAGACTCTGCTGAATTCCACACCCTCCGCCTCATCAAAAGGATATTCCCCATCTATATACAGATTCCTTTCGATATTGCCGCCATATCCGTCTGCGGTATAATAATCAATCTTAATGGTATACAGCCCCGCCTGCTTCACATCTATATTCCAGGTGACAGACCCTGAGTCCAGTGTAAACAAAGTATTGCGGCCCTCATACTCCCTTGTGGCCAGAACCTCTTCATGCCCTGTCACAAGGTCCTTCGTCAGATCCACCTGGATCACCTGGCCGTTATACCCTGCGCTTCTGTGCTGGCTGATATAGCTCACATACCTGCTGTCATCATAAGTCTCTTTTGCCTGAAAGGTTGCCCCGGACATCCTCTGTCCTCCCCCTCCGCCGGGCAGGGAAATCAGCAGAACCACAATAACTACGAGCGCCGCTATCACCACCCTTTTCTGCCACTTTTTTACATTACTCCATTTTTCTGATAACCCTAATTTTTTCATTCAGCACTTTCTCCTAAACTTCCTGTCTTCGCAATCATTGTTTTATGCAAAATGATAAGGTTGTAATAAACCTTTACTATAAATTTTATCATTTTTCATAATCTCCGCAATGGCATGAATTGCTTCCAACATTGCAGGGATTGCTTTTCGGAACAATAATTCCTTACAGATACTTCTGAAGTCCCTCCGCTTCCACAATCCAGCCTTCCGGAAACCCGGGATGGGCCGCTTCACATCCTTCATACCCTTCTGCCATCATGGGAATCGCAAGAAGCAGAGAACCGTTGCCAGGCAGGTACAACGGCAGATCGCTTCTCAGTTTCTGCCGATTATTGCCGCTCACCACATAATCATTCTTAGGGGTATCTTTCAGTAAAATGTCTATTGCCTGTTCCGGCATCCCCAATCTGGAAGCGGTCATGGCCATAACGGCGAAGTCCCAGCCCCACAGGGAGGGATAATTCCAGCATTCAATTACTTTCTCAAGGGTGTTTTTCATGATAGCCGGGTCCAGACGTTCATCGGCCAGGACACCGTAAGACATAAGCATGGAAGGATGGTCATGATTCTGTACCGTATACGTTGTGGTACATTTTTCATGCGCCAGATATGCCCCTTCCTGTGCTGTCAGCGATGCCATGTGAGTTCCCACTTCTTCCCATTTGGGATCCCAATCCAGGCCAAGCTCCCTGCCCCATCGCGCCGCAATATCCAAAGTACACTTCCAGTAAGATACCTCAAATGCCGGATTCAATGTCTCTTCCGGCCTGTGGCATTCCTGTACCGGTATCACCGGCGCCACCAGTTCATAACATCCTTTCTCTTCATTGTAAACAGCAATATCAGCCATAAAATCCGCTGTTTCTTTCACAAGGGGCCAATATTTCCTCCGGAATTCCTCATTGTGATTCTCTCTATAACACAATTCCAGCATAAAGATAATATGGGGCTGCTGCCAGAGCAGCATGGGCGCAACCTTAGAGGGACTGTCTATCCCATCCAGCGCAATCATCTTAGGCCATCTGACGCCCTGATAGCCATTGCGCGCGGCATTCTCCCTGGCCTCTTCCAAATGTTCCAGATACCAGGGCAGGCTTCTCTCCAGCAGTTCCGTATGCCCCCACAGGGGCGCCCATGCGCAGTGCCAGAAATACATTTCCAGATGCATCTTGCCATACCAGCTGTTACAGGTAAGTCCTGTTTCCTGGGGCGGAGCGGAACCGCAGGAATTGACGGCCAGCAAATACAGAGAGAGAATGATCCTCCTCTCAAGCTCCTTCGCCCTGGGGTCCGGGCTCTGGCACAGCTGCAAGGCGCCGCCTTTTTCCCAGAAATTCTTCCAATATACCCCACTGCGTTCCAGCACCTGAGCGGCCGAAACTCCTTTTGCCGCCTCCTGGGGCAATTCTCTGGAAAAATGTATGCCCAGTTCCATCGTATTCCCTTCCGCTTTGAATACAACCTTATGTCCCTCTACCTTACCCTGGCCCACAAGTACACGAACCCCCCGGCCCATGGTTACAGTGACATAATAGGTATCCCTGTCCAGAGTGCGCTTCAGTACCAGATACCCATCATTCCTGTCAATGACTTCTGTTTCGTGAAGCCCGGGGCTTTCAAAGTCCGATGCGCTCTTTACGTGGGAGCCATAGGGAAACACCATATTCAGGGACAAAGTTCCTTCTTTGAGAAGGACAGATTCCACTTTCACGCCAATGGTATCATAACTGCCCCCTTCTTCCCCGTTATCACAGGCCGTCTCCACCAGGCATTCCACCCCTTTCAGCATAAACCTGCTCTTCAGGACGCCGCTGTACAAATCCAGCTCCTGAAAAATCCCATCCAGCATGTCAGGGGAAATTTCACCCTCTGCGTATTCCAGCCCGATTCTCGCAAGATTCAGCCTGTGGGGGTTCTTCCTGAGCCATTCATACACTTCTTCATTGCCGGGCTTTGGATTCTTGGGGTATACAACCTTCCTGCCGTTATAGTCAAATTCCGTCATCACCAGATCTTTCAGCGTATAATCATACCGCTCTTCGCTGACAGGTTTCGTATGCCACCCCCATTGGGACATGGTACACAAAGGACAGGTTTCAAGGTATTCTTTATAAAGCGTCTGCAAACCCGTCACATCCGCTGTAAACGCAAGTTCCCCATTTCCCACGGTAAGCGGGGAGTTCACATCCACCGCCTCCAACACCGGATTGTGCCGGGACACCAACTTATATCTATCTATAGCCATAATCTCTCCTTATTCCAGTTCCACAACTTTCCTCCCAAGCCCATGCACAGGTAGGTTTTCCAGCCACTTCGTGTCTGTAAATCCTACCGGGCTTGTACGGTCCGTTGCTGTTTCCAGTTCCGCAACTTCCGTTGCTGTTTTCTGTTCCGCAGTGTGCTTTTGCGCACTTTTCTCCTGCCTGCTCTTATGTCCTTGGCGCTCCGCTGGTTTTAATCACCATTGATTCTCCCGCATCCATGGTAATTTCCACACAATTTCCTGTCATACCTTCCTTTGTCTTCCGGCCGGATGCAGTCTGCACCAGAACTTCCCCGGTCTCTTCCCGCTTCCGAATGCACTGTATCTCTTCCGCCCAGGCCGGCAGAATCAGGGTAATCTCCGTAGGGCGCAGCGCATGCAGTCTGGCGTTTAGCATCTTCTTCTCCATATCCCAGTCCATGGAGACACTTCCTGTCATAAACCGAAAATCCCACAGCTCTCCCTTGCTCAGACGCCTGGGCAGCGCAGGCAGAAGCTTGACACAATCTTTGTCCACAAACAACAGGCATTCCTGCAATGCCTGCACAATTCCCATTGCCGCGTCTAACTGCATGGGCGCGGAAGAACCCTTCCCGAGAGTCAGTCCCATGCCCCGCCAATCATTGTGCAGCGTGAAAAAGCTTCGGAGAAGACAGGCCTTATCCATAATATCCAGGCATTCCATAACTTTTTCCGGCCTCTGAAGTCTGGCATAGATACAGGCCATATGGGACAGAGACCACCCTGTCTGAGCGCCCAGAATCCTTTTGTCCACCGCCTTCTCAAATGCCTTTACCGTCTCCTCGTCCTCCCTGCCCCTGACAATCTCCGTCCCGGGAAACAAAGGATAGATATGGGAGAGATGCCTGTGATTATACCGCTGATCCAGACCATCCTTCTGCCACTCCCGCACATCCCCGTCCTCCGTCACGTCATAGGCCGGCAAATGCCTGATAATATCTTCCCACAGCTCTTTCTTGTCCGTATATAACCCAAGTGTCTCCGACACCTCCAGGAGATTTCCAAACAATTCTTTCATAATCGCAATATCCATGGTGGCATTTTCCACGGAAGGACAGGGATGGGCCATATCCGGCTGCTCCTGCGGAATCAGATTGCCGGGCGTATTTTCCGGCGAAACGGAAGGGTAGATTCTCACCATTCCTTTTTCATCCCGCACAATATAGTGTTCATAAAACTCCCCGGCCTCCAGCATAAAGGGCAGGATTGCCTGCCGAAGCAGCGCCTCATCCCCGGTATACTGGTAATACCTGTAAAACATTTGTGACAGCCAGCCTGCGCAGCCGATCCAGTTTAAGATGACAGGAACAATCTGGGTGGGATAGCAATGTTCCGGCGTGGTTCCCGCGGGCAGATATATCCCCGGCAGTCCGAAAAGCTTTTGTGCGCACTCCCGAAACTGCGGCATTCTGCTTACATAATATTGAATCAATGTCCTCATGGTATCGCCCAGATTGCCCGACAACGTATGCCAGTAAATCATCTGCACATTCTCGTTTGCCATATTATGGGGCCAGGGCATTTTATATCTTCCATGCCAAAGGCCATACAGGGAAAAGGGCAGTCCACCCTCCCTGGTTCCGCTGATCATCAGATACCTGCCAAACTTCCACTGCTTTTCCAGAAGTTCCGCGCAAGCCTCATCCTCAAACGCGCCGGCAATCAAATCCTCATTGGGTGTATCCTGGCTTCCTCCCAGGGAAAGCCCGGCGCTTTCGTACAGGGCTCTGTGCAGCCGCGCATGTTCTTCCCTGCATGTCTCATAATCAAAAAGCGCCTCTTCCCATCCTTCATGGAACATGCTCTTTGGTTCCCGGGCTGAAAATACTATGGGCCTGACGACAATCACCACATGGGTGGCTTCCGTGATACAGAGCCTGTCTCTGCGCTGCGTCACTTTGCCGTCCGTCCTCACACTGCCCCCGAGTCCATACCATGTGTCATCTTCATGACGGGCCTGGAATCCAAAGTCCGCCCCTTCCGCAAAACACTCACATGTCTGATTTTCCCACTTTTTCTTGGCGTCGTCCTCCCAGGTTTCGTGACTGTGGAATCCTGCCTGACAGGAGAATTCAGCCTTGTCGGAAGTCATCTGACAGAAAATCAAATCCCTTTTTCTGGACACAAAGGTTGTTCTGGCAAAGTGGTTCTCTCCTTCCTGCCATGTCACTTCCACCTCTCCAGTATCCATATGTATCATCCGGCGGTAATGTTTAAACATCTCCCGCCCATCCATCTCCAGCACCAGATCCCCCACGGGTATGGGATTTCCCAGCCTGGGAGAATACCCCTGTTCTTTCAGGGCATTGGCTCCAAACCAGTTGCCCCCCCAGTAATCCCCCCTGTCTATGGCCTCCCTGGTTCTGGCCAGCGTCTCATGCACATCCGGCAGCATTTGTCTCTTTCCCCGTTCCCAGAGTCTGGCATGATTTATGGCAATTCTTTCCTGACTGATTCCGCCATAGATCAGCACTCCTATCAGACCATTTCCCGCCGGCGCCGCCTCCCTGTACATATCCCTGTGCCAGGCGGCCGGGGATCGCATTATCAATGTGTCATTTTGACTCTTTCTCATTATCCTCTTTCCTCTTTTTCACATTCTCCATATATTCCTTGGGCGACATCCCCGTGATTTTCTTAAACGTCCGGTAGAAATTAGAATAATCCTCATATCCCAGTTCACGCCATACCTCGTTAATCATCTGCCCGTCCTGCATTTTGGTCTTGGCGCTGAGGATACGTTTGTACCTGATGTAGTCAAACACGGTAAAACCTGTAATCCTCTTAAACTCATGGCACAGATAATACTTGCTGAGATAAAACCTCCTGGTCAAATCATCCAATGTTATCTTTTCCGATAAATTTTCTGAAATGTACCTGATAATATCATCTATTTTATCACTGTGCCCGCTGCTTTTGTCCTCCATTCCTTCAATAAGACGGCTTTCCTCATACGCTTTATTGATGTCCAGCAGCATATGGAGCAGCATACTGGTCAGCTGTATACTCCTCTCCGGCAGTTTTGCCATATGTTGTTCATACATTTCAACAAAGCATTGATCCAATCCGTACTTCCGAACATTTTCGTATCCAATCTTATTCCCCTTCTCCACACGTCCGTTGTTATTAAACGCCCGCAAAAGATCATACTCTTTTGTGGAAAACTGCTGAAAATACTCAGGCTTAAAAAATATGCATATTCTTTCATAGGCCATTTCACTGTTTACCATGACACATTGAATTTCCTGATTGCTGATGAGCAACACATCATATGGTTCCAGGTGATACAGCCTTCCCTCAATACTGAAAGTCACATCTCCCTGAAGCAACATATATAACTCATGATTGTCGTTCATATGAAGATGATGCTTCTGCTCGCCCTCCTGGGGCGGAGTAAAACTCTTCCTTACAACAATATTTTTTGACTTTTTCATAATCCCTGCTCACCATTTTCATAAAAGTTTGTTCAAACGCTCCCATTTCACAGTTCCGTAATTCCCCTTATTGCATCCCCCTTGCAAAAGTCATGCTCCGGCCTGCGCGTCTTGAATACCTTTCACCTCCTCATTGCCGCAGTTTTAAGTATTGGGCATAGGCCATAAAGGTAGCCGCAACCCCCTTGCCGTCATCCGCTTTGATGGGTTCTGACAGGTAATACTCAATACTTCCGTCCCTTCGCCCCTCTTTGGGGCCAAGCCCTGCCACACTGCAACTGTCCATAAGATGCCCATCCACCAATTTCCGCTCTATCAGAGAGTCCAAAATTCCCTCTCCCAGAGGGCGATACTTTTCCTCCAGCAATACTTTCAGCCTGCACGCCTTTAAAACGGATGCCGCCACCATAGCGGAGCCTGACGACTCAAGATAATTGCCCTGAAGTTCCCCATGGTCAACCACCTGAAAAAACAGTCCGCTCACCGGGTCCTGGTATCGCAGAATGCCTGCCAGCGCCTCTTTATAGATGTCCGCCAGCTGCCTGAAATGGTCATATACCCTGCCATCCATTTCCTCCATGGTATCCACCAGGGATACCAGATACCACCCCATGGCTCTGAGCCAGAAATTAGCGGAACATCCCGTCTCCTGATTCGCCCAGAAGATGCTTCGGGACTCATCATATCCATGGTAGTAAAGCCCCTTTTCCTGATTCAGCATCTTCTCTCTCACCACCTGAAATTGCCCGCAGATATCCACATATTGGTCCTTCCCTCCGAATTTGGTATTATGTGCCATATAAAAGGGCTGGGCCATAAACAGACCGTCCAGCCAGACCTGATTGGGGTATATCTTCTTATGCCAGAAATTGCCGGCTTTGGTCCTGGGCTGTTCCTTGAGATGACTCATCAGAAGCTCCATGGCCTTCCGGAATCTTTCCTCGCCGGTTTGTTCATAGGCAAACAGCACTGCTCTGCCGGGGTTCACATCGTCCAGCTTATAATCCTCTTTTTTGTAATGGAGTATCTCCCCCTCACCGGTCACATATTCGCCTATGTATTCCACCACAAAATCCCGGAAGCGGATATTTCCCGTAGCTTCATACAGCTGGATTGCCGCAATCAGAAGGCACCCATCTTCATAATTCCATTTATCCGTCCTCACCCTGCTTAAATCCTGATAGAATTCCGCAATGTATTGTTCCAGTTTCTCTGCGTTTTCCCGTTTCATTCTTACTATGCCCATCCTTCCCTTGTTTATTATAAAACAAATGAATTCCCTACAACGCTCTGACAAAACCCTCCTGCCAGTAAGATAATATTAACATTTTACCCGCTAAAGGATTTTTAAGGAATTGCTCTATTTGCTTGTCACATTGCCCTCATTGCTTTCTTGCATTCACCATTTTATACAAATCATTCCCCCGCCGGCAGAGATTTCCCATTATTTTCCCAGACATTTCCGGCAAAAATGCCTATTTATGGCAACACACTTTTCACATAAAACAGCAATTATAGCAATTCTATGCCGCAACAATTTATGACAGAATAAGAAAAGAAACATGTTATGAAAAAATTTAAAAACAGTCTCGGAACGGAGGTGCCATGTGTCTTTCAGACACAGAGAAAGGGTTTCAGACGCAAAAGCGGCTGAATACCCCTTCCCTGGTTAAGGCACCGAAGCGCAGAGACCGGAACCGTTCCCGCAAGCGGAACAAATCGCCATAAATGGCGATTGGAACAGTCCAGCTTTAAATATTTAGCTGGACAGGTGAGGTTGCGAAGGTACACGAGAGCAAATTTCATGAGACACTACTTAGTGTCTCTGGGTACTTCCGAATGAAATTTGCCTCTCCCGTGTGTGCCGAAGAAACCTCACCCTTTAGTGCCACCTGGCAGCGACTCAAAATAGGAGGATGAGCTATGCAACCTGTCACATTAACCACTTCAGGCAACAACTGCACCATTTCCAACGGAATTTTGACTCTTTCCTGGAAGGAGGACGGAACCATCGGCTCCATTGTCCTCAACGGCAAGGAACTTGTGTGCAACACCCCGGAACGTTCCGATACCAACGGCAAAACTGTCTTTTATGTGGACTACCATGCGGAGGGAGCGTTCCGCAAATACCGCACTCCCCACCTTAAGGTAATTTCTTCCGACGACAAGATGGCACATGTAGCTTATGTGGACGCAACAGGATACCTTGCCATCGAATACCACATCATTATGATGCAGGGTGAGAGCGGATACTATTCCTATGTCATTGGCGCCAACAATACGGACACGGAATTTGAATTATCCGAATTCCGCATTGTCTATCGATGCGGCAGCAGAGTTTTTGACCATGCCTACAATAATGAGCGCCACGGGCTACAGCCCACACACAGGTACATGGAGCAGTTTGAAAAGCTTTTTGACGAGACATTCCGCCTTCCCGACGGAGAAAACTACACCAACGGAGATGTATATTCCAAATACGACTACGCCGGATATTTCTCCAAGAATCCGGCCTGGGGACAATATGGACACGGATATGGATTTTTCCTCATTCCTGTCTCCACGGAATATTATCCCGGAGGGCCCATGAAACAGGAACTCCTGGTACATTATGACGGAATCGTGTTAAATTATTTTACAGGTTCCCATTTCGGCACCGGCGCTTTCCATGTGCCCATTGGCTGGAAGAAATTCTATGGACCATTTTATCAGTATTTCAACCAGGGAGAAGACCCGGAAGCACTGTATCAGGACGCTCTGGCAGTGGCCGCCAGAGAACAGGAAAAATGGCCTTACCAGTGGGTGGACGATCCCCTTTATCCCCTGGTGCGCAGTGAAGTAAAGGGACAATTGCTCTTCCAGGACAATACACCCTGCAAAAACGCTACTGTCATCCTGGGCAAAGACAATCTGAACAATGCCATAAACAACAGTCTCAATGTGGAACGGCAGTCAGCGGACTATATCTATTACACAACCACCGACGAAGAAGGACAGTTTACCCTGAAAAATGTCCGCTTCGGCACATATGCTCTCTATGCCTACCAGACAGGCGGCAGCAACACAAAACAGCTCCATATAAGCGATATTGTGGTTTCGGCGCCCCGGCAGACCCTTGCGCCCATCACCTGGGAACTGCCTTCGGAAAGGATATTGTGGCAGCTGGGAAAAGCCACCAGAACCTGCGAGGGATACCGTTACGCCGGAGAGCTTCGCAATTACAAATGGATGGGGCTGGTACCCGAAACCCTGCATTTCACCATAGGGGAAAGCAAGGAATCCGAAGATTGGTATTACGCGCAGACCAAACCGGGAATCTGGCATATCCATTTCCGACTGGACACGCTGCCCACCGCCCCCTGCAAACTAATCGTTGCCATTGCCGGAGCAAAAGCCGGGCTGTTTCAGGTTCTGCTCAATGGTCAGGAAGAGGAACATCTGCTGAAAGAAACCTACCTGCCCAATGACGGCGCCATTTACCGCAGCGCCACTTTAAGCGGACGATACCGCCTCATTGAGATTCCCATTGAGTCTGAAAGGCTGCAAGTTGGGGACAACACCCTTCTGCTGCGCAATCAGGATGGCATGATAATGTACGACACAATTTTATTGACAGAATCCGGCAAGTAATATAAAATAATTCTTTGTGGCCGCTCTAAGGCCCTCAACACATACTCATTTTTCAGGATAATAGAAATCAGACTCAGTGGATTTCTATTATCCTAAAAAAATTAAAAAAGTATCTAACCATTCTTCCTTTTTTCCGACTATATATATGTAACATGTTACAGCGCTTACGCAGCATAAGACATTGACAAAGAACACTGCCAGAAAATTTGAGCAAAAATGCAAAGAATTAACTTAGAAACAGGATTCTATTGTCCGCTGTCAAAAGTAATAGGGAGTCTAATAATGAAAGCAGAAGAAATATTGAATCTAATGGGAGACAAAGCCTTTCTGGACAGCATTTACCAATTCTCCTATCATCGATGCAATACCTCCCATGACGCGGAAGATTTGTGTCAGGATATTATTCTGGCCGCCATTTCTTCTCTGGTCAAAATAGAGGCTCCCGATAATTTCTACGCCTATGTATGGTCAGTGGCAAGAAAAGTCTACGCAAACTTCTGCGCAAAGAGACACAAACTTGCCCAGACTGTCAGCCTGGAAGATGATGCCTTACCCCTGGCCCAGAAGGAGAATGAAATTGAACAATTCCTTGAGCAGAACGACTCCTCGGAACAGTTCCATAACATATTAATCTGTATTTCATTCCTGGCCAAAATCTACCGGGATGTGATGGTGATGTACTACCTGGACGAAATTCCCATCAAGGATATCGCCCGGAGACTCCATATCAATGAAGCAACGGTAAAGCAGCGTCTGTTTTACGCGCGCAACACGGTCAGAAAAGAGGCAAAGAATATGAATCAAAAAAATCTATCCCTAAAACCTGTTCGATTTATTTTTTTCGGCACCGGAAATCCCTGCGGCAATGATCCAAGAACCAAAGCCGAGCGCGCTTTTTCCCAGAATCTGGTCTATCTCTGCAAGGGGACGCCTAAAACGGCAAAAGAATTGTCGGAGGAGCTGTGTATGCCCATGCCCTACATTGAGGAAGAACTGGAAATTCAATGTCATGGCGAAAACGGTGACTACGGATTGCTTCGGAAGCTGGACAACGGAAAATATATTACAAATATATTTCTGGTGGACTACAAAGAATACGACGAAGCGAATAAAATTTACCAACGATATGTCCCGGAATATTGTGCCCTGCTGAAGGCAAATCTGGAACAACAAAAAGAGAAGTTTTTATCCTTCCCCTTCCTGAGCCCTCAGAAAGATCTCCGTTTCATCCTCTGGGGCATGGTTATCAACACCATCAGCCATCTGGAATGGAGCATCAACACCCAAATTGCCCGGAAGTATTTTTCGGATATTACCCCTTTAAAAAGGGAGTTTACCTCCTGTGCCATTGCCTATAATGAAAAAATAGTGCCGAATATGGATTTCTATGGCCGAGACGGCGCCTCCGCCTCTAAAATAAGCGGATACAAATCCATATTTCTTTCCAATGTTTATGGGGAACGAATGGATAAGCATTTTGCGTGTGGACATAACATTTCACTGGATAAGAAATTGCTTCTCACTATCAAAGCAATTGGGGGTCTTCCTTTGAATAAACTGACAGAAGAGGAAAAAGAGATTGCCGCAAAGGCAATAGAATGCGGTTATCTGCGCAGGAGCGGAGATAGTCTGGAACCCAAAATCATTGTTATGGACAGAGCGCAGGAAGAACTTTTCCGCAGCCTTTCCAGCGAACTTAACAACGGAGCGGAAGAAATCATTGAAAAAATTGCCGGGGACCTGGCCGCTTTTATGAAAAAGCATATTCCTGCGCATCTGATGAACGAATATCAGATTTACACCCAACTGATTGCAGGTGTCAGAATCCTGTCCGATATCATTGAAGAATGTATCAAAGAAGGGTTTCTCACTGCCCCTGAATCACGGCTCTGCGCCGAAGGAATTCTGATGATAGTAGAAAAATAAGCTTGCTATAATTTCATTTTTACCTCTATTGCCCCGGTAAGTTTTCCCTTGCCGGGGCAATATATATGCCTGCCATTGTTTCGACATTTCTGTCCCATTTGCGCAAAAGCGCTAAATCACATGCCATTGACGCAGGCATAAGGATTGTCTCGCTATATTACCACACCCTTTTGCAGCATAATATTGGCATATAGCGCGCTTTCTCCGGTGGCAATGATGGCATAAGCCTTTTTTGCCTCTTCATAAAAGGCAAATCGCTCCACATGGCCTATGGCTTTCGCTCCCCTTGGCTCAAAGCGCCGGACTGTCTCTTCATATTTGTCCCAGATGGGAGTTTCCACTTTGTCGCCCGGCACTACCTGCATCAGCTGCACCGGCTGTTCCACATAGGTGTCCAGGGGAAATAATTCCAGAATGGCTTCCAGAATTTCCGGCACGCCATGACCGTCCATCCGAATCACAATATGTTCTTTTCCCATGGATTCCGCAGGAAAATTGCCGTCCGCAATCACAAGTCTGTCCCCATGGCCCATCTCGCATAACACCTTTAACAACTGTGGGGATATTATCTTAGGAATACCTTTTAACATATATGCCTCCTATTTAGAGTCGCTGCGCGACAGCACTAAAGTATAAAGTCCTCTCGGCGCTTTTATTCTGAGAGCATTTTTCATTCGTTTTCACTCATGATAAATGCTCTCTTGCGCCTTCGGGACTTTATATTCTATGTCGCTGCCAGGCAGCACTAAAGTATAAAGTCCTCTCGGCGCTTTTCTCTGAGAGCATTTTTCATTCGTTTTCACTCATGATAAATGCTCTCCTGCGCCTTCGGGACTTTATATTCCAATTTAACGTATGTTGCGGTACATGGGGCCATAGGCGGCACAGGCCCTGTAATCCTGTCCTTCTGTGTCCATGCCGAAGGCATTCCATGCGGCCGGACGGAAGATATCTTCTTCCGGAACGTTATGCATACACACAGGAATCCGCAGCATGGATGCCAAAGTAATCAAATCTGCGCCTATATGTCCGTAACTGATGGCGCCATGATTTGCGCCCCAATGGTTCATGACATCGTATGCAGTCCTGAAAGGGCCGGTGCCTGTGGTTCTGGGGGCAAACCAGGTGCAGGGCCATGTGTAATCCGTGCGCTTCCAGAGAACATCCGTCACTTCATCAGGCAGCTGTACCGTATAGCCTTCACAAATCTGTAATACCGGTCCAAGCCCTTTTACCAGATTCAGACGTATCATAGTCACAGGCATGGCAGAACGGGTGACATACCTGGAAGAATAGCCGCCGCCTCTGAAATATCCGCTGTCTGCCGCGCACCAGGAAGTAGCGTCCAGACATGCCTTCTGATCCTCCTGGGACATTTCCCAGAAGGGCTTCATTACACCATTCCCCTGTGAGTCCTTAACCTCCCCACAGGCATCCAGACAGGCAGCGCCGGAATTAATCAGATGCAGGAAACCGCCTGCCTCCTTTGCCACTCCCTCCAATTCATACCCTGTTGCCTTTTTCACCGCCTCCGGACTCCAATAGGTACGTACATCCGCAAAAATCTGCGCTCTTCCGGTCAGAAGTTTCATGAACAGCATACCAATACCATTTAAGGTATCGTTTTCCGTGGCCAGCACATATGGCTCCCTTGGGCCATTCCAGTCAAAAGAGGAGTTGAGAATTGCCTCCGCAAAGTCTCCGTTGGGGTAGAAATCCGTCCACTGCCTCTGGCCCTGGAATCCTGCCGCAATGGCGTTGTGCCCCACCATTTCCTCTTCTCTTCCTTCCGGCAGATTCTGATTGCCATTCATCAAATCTTCAATGATGCATGCCATTTTTACCACGAACTCCCAATCCTTTTCCTTCTGTTCGTCACTCTTTTTCACAAATTCAGGATTCTTGTCAAATCCTTCCCTGCAATTTGCTTTTGTCCAGGCGAGGGCTTTTTCATATTCCTTCAAATCGTAAATGCCCTCGCTCATGCGGCGAATAATTTCTACCTCATCAACGGATTCCATACGCATCCCAAGATATTCTTCCATAAAATCCGGATCAATGATGGAACCAGCGATTCCCATGGTCACAGAACCGATCTGCAAATAAGACTTGCCCCGCATGGTGGCCGCCGCCACTGCCGCCCGGCCAAATCGCAGCAGCTTCACTCTGACATCCTCCGGAATATCCGTGGCATCCGCCTCCTGCACATCATGCCCGTAAATCCCAAAGGCAGGAAGACCCTTCTGCGCATGCGCCGCCAATACCGCCGCAAGATACACTGCTCCTGGACGCTCTGTGCCATTAAACCCCCACACTCCCTTTATGGTCATAGGGTCCATGTCCATGGTTTCAGATCCATAACACCAACAGGGCGTGACGGTCAGTGTAATGCTCACACCCTCTCTTTGAAATTTGTCCGCACAGGCTGCCGCCTCCGCCACACGTCCTATGGTGGAATCCGCAATGACAACCTTCACCGGTTCCCCGTTGGAATACCGAATATTTTCCTGAAATAATTTTGCGGCGCTCTCTGCCATATTCATGGTCTGTTCTTCCAGTGATTCTCTGACCTTCAAAGGCCCCCGCCTGCCGTCAATGGTGGGACGAATGCCAATCACCGGA
Organism: uncultured Acetatifactor sp.; assembly: GCA_910586435.1. Classification (GTDB taxonomy): domain Bacteria; phylum Bacillota; class Clostridia; order Lachnospirales; family Lachnospiraceae; genus Acetatifactor. Next base: position 65,094 of record CAJUGT010000002.1, read on the forward strand.
TACGCCCCGATTAACCTGTTCTCTGCCATGCCCTGTACCTCCTGTGAAAATGATGCCTGTTGGCCACTGCACAGTCAAGTGGCCCAAAACAATATATGATTACCAAAAAACTCAAATTTATCATATCCTTTTTCCACAGAAAATACAATGACTGTTTTTGCTTTTTCCCATTGCGCCGGCCATGGGCTTGAATTAACAACTGTTTTTTGCAAAATACTGATCTATTTCCTTTTTTATGGTCTGGGGCGGAAGGGATTTGGACAAATATCCCTCCGGTCTCAGAGCAATGACCTTTTTTACGCTTTCCTTATCAACCCTGCTGGTCAGGAAAATAACAGGAATGTCTATAAGCTCCTTCTCGGCTCGAATCATTTCCAACACCTGCCTTCCGTCACAGACAGGCATCGAATAATCCAACAACACCAGGTTGGGCTTGTCAAGAGTAATACCCCTGAAGGCAGACAGCCCTGATTTCGCCGTTATCACTTCATAGTCTTCACCCAGCAGCGCCCGCATTGTCTGCAATACAAAATCGGAGTCATCCACCACCAATAACTTTTTCTTCTGTTTTTTTGCCATCTTCTCCGCCATGTTTTGATTCAGATATTTCTCCACCTCTGTCATGGCATTTTCCGTAATGATTGAGACGCCGCCCTCACTTTGAAGCGTACCGGCCGATGTGACACAGAACGCGAAATATCCCTTGCCGGTGTCAAACAAAAGACTGAACTGAGGACTTTGCTTTTCAAATACCTTTTGAAACTGTTCATAGGTCAGAAGCTGCTCTTCTTTTTTCTCAAATTGCTCCGAACAGGGGAATTGCCTTTTCACCCGTCCCACCAGCTGCTTTGCCACATATCTGACCACATTCATCAGCATAACGCTCACCGCTTCGGACTTGCTTTCCATCACACTGCCTATGGTGCTGATAATCAGCTGTTCCTCAAAAATCAAAAAGAATTCCAGTTTTTTCTTCTCCCTGTCTTCATAAATCAGACGATAATATATTCCATCCCCAAATCTCTCCCCGCCGTAGCAATCGCTGATTAATCGTGAGTCCAATTGAAACATATTGTATAACAGGCTGGCAATTGTTTGGCTCATCATGGCCTGTTCTTCTTCCGGAAGAAGCTTTTCCCACTGTTTTACAACATCTCCGCTCACAATCATATGATCCTCTATCAATGTATGTCCCACCAGCCAGCCTGCGCATACACTGAAGAAATGATAAACCGCGTTTTCCGAATAGTTTGTCCTGTCCAGCTCCCTTTCCAATGCCGGAAGTGTCCTGTCCCGAAAATTGGTATGAATCCTCCTGTGAGTTTCAAGCCCTTCATAGTGAATGGATGCCATATACTCTTCCTCGTCTCTAAAATGCTGAAAGGTATGCTCCTTGAAATACTTTACCGCCTCTCTGCACGCCCAATGACTTTTTTCCTCCTGATGTCCAAATTGAAACAGCTTATTAAGAATAACAAATAATTTTTGATGCTGTCTGTCAATTCTGTCCACCCCTATGTTATACCTCTTGTTCCAAACCAGACAATTTCCCATATCTTTGTCTCCTTATATTTCTATTGTTTTATTTCAGACAATACTCTTTCTTGTTATCTTATTCAAATCCTGTAAAAATTCCCCATAATATCTCTTTTTTTTACATTTTTTACAATTTCTTCCATGATTATCCAATACAAAGACAGCTGAATCACGAAACGGCATAGCCCGCAGGCCATGCCGTTTCCATTAACATTTCCATTAAATTTCTGCTTTTACTTATCTCTTGCTTCCTGCCTTAAAATTGTAGACGGGCTTTAATATGTCTGTCACTTCAACGGTATCTTTGATTCGCTCCGCAATCTCCCCTATGGAACGATAGGCAAAGGGCGCTTCATCCAGAGTGTCCGGCCCTATACAGCTGCTGTATATACCTTTCATTTCCTTTTTGTACTCCGATACCGTATGTTGATTCTTCACATCTTCACGCTTCCATTTCCTGCCGGAGCCATGGGGCGCCGAATAATTCCATTCCGCATTGCCCTTTCCAATCCCCAAAATGATTCCGTCTTTCATATTGATTGGAATGATTACTTTTTCCTCCTTACGGGCAGAAACAGAACCCTTTCGGAGTATCCCCCAATCGTCCAGATAATTATGTGCCGCCGAAAACTGCTCAACCACTTTCCACTTCATACCTTTTGCTATTTCCCTGACCATAATCTGCCTGTTCAATTCCGCATAACTCTGGATAATCCGCACATCGTTTAAGTATGCTTCCTTGTGTTCATTTTCCAGATAACTCAGAAAATAAGGAATCTCTTTTCCCTGCTCTTTCAGTTGGCCGGCGGCAAGTTTCGTGTAATATTCCGCCACTTCCTCCCCTAAATGCCGGCTCCCCGAATGAATCACCAGATACAGGCTTCCGTCGCTTCCTTTGTCCAACTCTATAAAATGATTTCCGCTCCCCAGCGTACCCAGGCTTCTCTCCGCTTTGTTCCTGTTCACATGCGCAACGCAATTTAGGGCTTCAAACGAGAATTCCTCCGCCATATTATGAGCGTCCTTCCGTATGGCAAATCCTGACGGCACATTTTCACGAATGATTCTATCCAGCTTTTGATACTCCACATTTGATTTGTTTAATTTCGCGCAAGTCATTCCACACCCTATGTCCACACCCAAAAGCTGCGGAATCACTTTATCCGTCACCGTCATGGACAAGCCGATGGGAGCAACTTTTCCAGGATGAATGTCGGGCATCATACGGATTGCGCTTCCTTTCGCGACTTCATTATCACATATCATTTTCACCTGCGCCTCCGCATAAGGTTCCATATCATCCGTAAACACCTTTGCTTCGGCATACATACCTTTTACAATCTTCATATGACTTCTTTTCCCTTACAATGCCCCTCTAATCCACCTTTATCTTAAAAACAACAGGTGTCCTGCTCCTTGTCCTGCTCTTGATAAGCAAGCCACCTTCATCCCTGCTCCATTCAGGTCTTTCCTTTTCTCCCAGCACCTGAATATCTCTGATAATCCCATGAAAATTCGCCTGTCTGGATGCGTCCTGATTGCCTAAAGATGAAATGTAATATTCTCCTGTATCGCTGCACTTTAGCGCAATTGCGTACAGATATCCACCTGCTGTTGTAAAACGAAAGTCCTTGGATGTAAAGTTCTTTTTAATGCCGTCGGAAAACTGTCCCTCCACAATACGAGTAGGTCCCTCCCCGTATTTTCTCCAAACTTTCGTTCCATATATTGCTTCCCCGTTTACCCCAAGCCATTCCCCTATCTGAAGCAGCACTGACCTGTCTTCATCGGAAATGGTGCCATCCGACTTTGGACCAACGTTGAGAAGCAGACAACCATTTTTACTGACAATATCCACCAAATCACAGATAATATCTTCCGCCGGGCGAAATTGATTTCTCTCCGTATAACACCAGGAGTTCAGGGCAATTGCCGTGTCCGTCTGCCAGAAATACGGCTTCACATCCGCAAACTGTCCCCTTTCCACATCAGGCACTGCGGTTCCAAACTGGAAAGCGTCATGCTTGTAATTGATAACCACTTCTACGCCCCATTCCGCCGCTCTGTTATAGTAATAAGCCGCCAGCTTTTTCAGGTAAGGTTTGCAGGCACTGTGCTGAATCCACCAGTCAAAATAAAGTACCTTGGGACGATATTTGTCAATAATTTCGCAAGTGCGAACCAGCCAGTCCTGCAAATACTCTTCCGTGGGCTCCGGCTTGCTGAAAATATCCGAATGATCCGGCTCCGGCATGGCAGGCCAATAGAAATCCCCCCTCTGCATGGGTTCTCTGATGTCACTGTCAAATTCCTTTCCATGTCCCATAAAAAACCAATGTTCCACCCGATGGGAGGAAGCGCCAATCCGCATCCCCTTCTTCTGACAGCTTTCTTTCAATTCTCCCAGCACATCTCTTTTGGGCCCCATCTCATAGGCATTCCAGGGAGATATATCGCTTTTGTACATCTGAAACCCGTCGTGATGCTCCGCCACCGGCACAACATACCTTGCTCCGGCCCTCTGAAACAGCTCTGCCCATTCATCCGCGCTGAATTTCTCTCCCCGAAACATTGGAATAAAATCTTTATACCCAAATTCACTTTGCCTGCCGTAAGTCTTAATGTGGTGTTCATACTCAGGGGAACCCTGGATATACATATTCCGTGAATACCACTCACTCCCAAAAGCAGGGACGCTGTAAATTCCCCAATGAATAAAAATTCCGAATTTGGCTTCTTTATACCACCGTGGAGTCTCATAGGCAGACAAAGATTCCCAGGTTGGCTTAAAAGGACCTCTCGCAATCACGTCCTCTATTGTATTCAGATAATTTTCTAACTGATACATAATAAAATTTCCCCCTGTGTTCAGAGTATTGTAAAACCAGACTTACAGATTCTTCGCGAAACAAATAATTCTATTCGCTTCTTTAAATCCCATCTTCAGGTGAAACCTCAGACTGTCTTCGTTCTCCAGCTCACAATCACTGGCAAATTCCGTACATCCCTGCTCCTTCGCCCATTTCTCACAGGCCAGCAGCATATCTTTTGCCAGTCCCCTTCTTCTATATTCTTCAACGACAAAAATCCCTTCCAGATATCCCACTGGACTTGTATCTGTCCCCTCTACATAATCATGCCTGACTCCGCATTGGGCAAAGCCAACCGCTCCCCCATCCAGCACTGCGAGAAAAACCACACCGTTTTCTGAGTTTATGTAATTGCGAAATTCTTCCGTCAGTTCTTCTATGGAATTGTCCTCCCACATTTGTATTGCCAGATTCGCAACTGTTTCCGCCTCTTCCATCGCCGCTTCTTTTAGTATCATTTTAATGCTCCTTTATTCTTTCCCTTAAGCGGGTATTTTTCCGTCCCGCCTTCCCGGCAGTGCTTTTCTGTACTTCACAGTCAGGCTCCCTGGGCGGTTCTTTTCCGGGCTATGCTCTCGGATTTCTCCCTTTTGGAGTGATTGTATTTTTTTAATTCCCTGTGAATTTCCTCCACATCCTGTTCACTGACATTTTCTATGATTCTGAATTGCACTAATATTTTCCTCCATAGGGATTCACTGCCCTTACCTTCTGTTATAATTTTACACGCCAATAGCCTTTGCTGTCCCGATCTAAAAGCTGTTCGCCAATCATATCACGCCGAATCGTACAGAAATCATCATGGAAATCCGCAATGATGATATTGACTTCCCGCTCGGTATAAACATGGTCATATTCAAAGGCCTGAGCAATGACTTCCAGAACGATACGCTCTTTTTTGCGTTGGGCAGGGATGGATTTCAGCTTGCCATATTCAAAAAACGCATCAATCACTTTTTGACGATATTCAGCGTCACGCTGCGCTTGCAGCCGGGCCTCGTCAGATTCCTCTTGCAAAATATCCAAAATACTTGTCCTGAAAACATCTTTTTTGAGCGAATACATCATGTAATACTGGCTCTTGTAGGATGTAACCGCGCCGGCATCTGCCAGCTTTTTCAGGTGGAAAGACACCGTAGGCGCCGTAATTCCCAGTCTTTCAGCCAACCTCTCAACATACATATCTTCGATTGCCAGCGACTTCAAAATCTGCAATCGAGATTTGTCTGACAAACACTTAAATAGACGAATTGCCTCTGATTCTGTCATTCTGCTCCCTCCCAAATCTTCGCAAAGTTTTCCTTAATATTATTGATTGTATTGAGCTTAATTTCCTCAATCTGCATCTTGACCGCATCATTATGTTGTTTGGCTTTGTCGTAGGCAATTGCCCAGTTTGATGGAATTTGCTCCGTTTTCTGAACAAAGAAGCTGCGCAGAGCATTGGGATCTCCCTTACAATTTTTAACCGCAGCGGCCAGGACCGTTCGGAAAATCTCATGGACATTGACCTTCACCTTTTCAAAGGAGGCCTCATCCGAGCGTTCATCGGCAATTAATTCTTTGCCGCGCTGCTCACACATGGCAATCTGTTCCTCAAAATAACAATTCAATTTGGTCACTTTCTGTTCAATCATACAATACCCTCACTTTTTTTCATCCCGCAAAATCAATATGGTCAGATTCCTTATTTTCACCGCCGGCCATATTTTTCGCGCCCACTGTCATAGGAAATGCTCCCGCCATCTTTTCCTACCGCACAGTATAGCCAACTCTTTCACATTGGGGTTTATTCCAGTGCCAGGCCCGCATAGAATACTGTTTTCTCACCAAAAGCGAACAGGAACTGGCTCTCACCTCCATTCCGCCTTTGATTATATCATAATATCATTAGATGTGCAAGTCTATTTTGATATTTATAAAATCAAATCGCCAGGCTCTCACTTCTGTATCTTTCCCTTCCGCCCATTCTGCCACTGCGGATAAGTGGGCCCTCCCCTGCTTATCCGCATCATGCTGTCGTAGTAGCTTGTTTCTATTTGCTTAGTTTCAAGTTCCGAAGAGATTCATTGCAGAACAATTATTGGCACCAAAGTCAAACTAAATATAACGCAGTCAGTACACTATTTTTTACATGCTTTCACCAATAACATCATGGGGCGGCGCAATTCTTCTTTCATTCCTGGTATGTTCATCATTTCTTCCGGCGGCTTGGCCTCCTCCACAACCTCAAGCTCAAAACCATTATTCAGTAATCCCATCAATATCTGCGTGAGTGTATGGTGCTGCTTTACAACATGGCATCCCAAAAAGCTCGTGCATCTCTTTCCTGAAACGAAATAATCATCAACCGGCCAATATTGAGGAATCCCTGCCTCTGTGTAAATCCAGTCCTGTCCAACTCCTGCGGTAAAAACCGGGTGCTCAATATTAAAAATAAATACTCCTTCCGATTTCAGTGTCCTATGAACTTTTTGAAATACATTTTCTATATTTTCAATATAATGCAGGGCCAGATTGGAAATGACACAGTCCCACGAATTTTCCGGGTACTCATATTCCTCTATGCCGCACACACGATACTCTATATGGCTTCCTTTATTGCGCTTTTTTGCTTCTTCAATCATTTTCCCGCTTAAGTCAACCCCTAATACTCGAATCGCCCCCTGTTCTTCCGCATATTTGCAATGCCAGCCATAACCGCATCCCAAATCAAGAACCTCTTTCCCCATAAGCACAGGAAACAGCGGTTTAAGCTGGTGCCATTCTCCAGCGGCACTCAGACCATTTCTGCTGCGAGACATTTTGGCATACTCTTCAAAAAATGTTTCATTATCATATTCATTGCTCACTTCCAATCATCCTCCCGCTCTCTTTTATCTTTATAACAGTTATTATAATACAAATACGGTTTTATTTTCCGCTATCCCGGAAATAGAACGCAGATTACCAGTGTGTCCCAAGAGGAATGGCACGATTGCTATGCTGGAAAAGGGGGTGCGGCAGAAATTCATGAGCGCGGAATTTGTTTGGAAAAATACCTGAAAAGTTAAAATCCAAGTAGTCAACAACCCCGCTGCAAGCAGCGGGGTTGTTGACCCTTGCGGCATTCGCCAAATGGATGCTGGCACATCCGCTTGGCTCATTGCCCGCAGGAATCAAAATCCACAGGATATGACAAACAATCCGCTTGGGGAACTAAAGTATGAATAAATTGACATATACCTGCCTCTTTCGTATAATGTTGGTAGAAATACCAAAATCTATCGTAACTCCGCATGGAAGACCCAAACTCCCTGGAAACAGAAACGGAACAAACGGAGGTAAAGCTGATGAAAGAAGAATGTCTGATTTGCAGTTCCCCTTTGGAGTATTTGGCACAAGATGAACTTATGGAATGTGCCATATGCCATAAAAAGGAAAACAGCAAAACAAAATGCGTAAATGGCCATTTTGTTTGTAATGAATGTCATACCAGCGGCGTGGAAAGCATCATCGGATTATGCCTTGAAGAAACATCCAAAAACCCTGTGGAAATAGTCAATAAGCTGATGTCCCAACCGTTTTGCCACATGCATGGACCAGAACATCATATTATGGTAGGTTCTGCGCTTCTGACAGCATATAAAAATGCTGGCGGAGACATCGACCTTCCTTCCGCTTTGATTGAAATGATTAACCGCGGAAAAAGTGTTCCTGGCGGCGCCTGCGGCTTTTGGGGAGCATGCGGGGCAGGTATCAGCTCTGGTATGTTCATTTCCATCCTATCAAAATCAACGCCTCTTACAAAGGAACCTTTTGCGTTATCTCATCAGATGACGTCAACAGCCCTTGGCAGAATTGCGGAAATCGGCGGTCCCCGGTGCTGTAAAAGAGATTCATTTCTGTCAATTTCAGCTGCAATTGATTTTGTCGCTGAGAATTTTTGCGTAACTATGGATAAGCCTGAAATAGTATGCAGTTATTCACGGCAAAATAATCAATGTATTGGCAGCCGTTGTCCATTTTCACCCCCAAACCCATGACGCATGTACTTTCTGAGATTATCATCAGACTCGGCAGCTCTACTTTTCTGCCTGCGCTCTCCAACCGCCTTCTGTCATCAAACTGCTTTACCATGGGGCTGTCGCATTAAGAAATTTTACACAAGATACAGGATGTCAGGTAATCAGGCATACCTATATCTAGTGTCCATGACTCTTAATGCAACAACCCTGTTGGGAACTGAGACGCACAGGTTGCCTTTTAGTCAGATTATAGGGGGTAAGGAAACGACGGCCCTGATTTCTCAAAACCGCCACAGGCAAGAAATTATAATACAGCGCCAAAAAACACTGCCCCGCCAGGGGATTTCTTTCCCCCTTAAGGGCAGTTGGCGCCGCATATTTACTCCCCTCACGATGATTTCCCTTTTGCAGTCAGCATATGAGCAAGAGAGAGGTTACTTTGTTACAATTGGTTTGCCTTCTTTATCAAGAAGCGGCGTAAAGCCCCCTGCGTTTCCGTCTCTGTGAAATACATAATTGATGCCGGTTTCTGTATCAATCCAGATTTCAACCACACTGACAACACCTTGCTGATAAACTTTCTTAAATCGTTCCATTTTGATACCTCCTATTTTAAGTCGCTGCCAGGCGGCACTAAAGAGTGTGGTTCCTTCGGCGCACACACAGGAGAGACAAATTTCATTCGGAAGTACCCAGAGACACTAAGTAGTGTCTCATGAAATTTACTCTCGTGCGCCTTCGCAACCCCACCGTCCAGCTAAACATTGATAATAAATGGCTTGACATTTCTTAGCTGGACTAAATTAAAATTCTCGATTTGAGTATTGCCTTTTTGAAAGCAAAAATGAAAGCAGTAAAATTAATGTAGCCGCAAGAATCATACTGCCATTTACCAGAAATATATTTTTACTGGCATATTCAAGGGCATGAAAAAGAAGATACTCGTTTCCCGGCAAAGAAGAAATAATTACCCATGCACTATAAAGCGCTTCAAATAAAGCCAGTGGTACAAACATTCCCCAAAATTTCCCCTTACTGTACCCCAGCTTGAACAAGATTGGATACATACAAAGATTGAAAACAGAAAACAGCAGATAGCTTATGGTAACAATGGGTAAAAACCATCCAAGCGGGCCGTAATAATGTGACAGAGAAAAGCGGTCTGCGATCATAGCCAGAGGGATACCTGTAATTACCCCAACCAGTCCCAGACAAATGGATAAGGCATATCTGCCTCCCACAACAGAAGAACGCTCGATTGGCAGCGTTAAATAAAGCTTGTTCAAATCACCTTTTTCCTCTACCGCAAAAGTATTAACCGAAAAAACCAAGAACATAAAGACATTCGTTGGAACCACCAATAATGCCGAAATCAAACCGGCAGCCAGCGAAATGACCGGGAGCAAAAAAACTCGCGGATGAAAACATTTTATCGCTTTCCAGTCAAACAGAGCCATTTGTTTCATTATTTTTCTACCTCCCTATTCCAATCGCCATTTATGGCGATTTATTCCGGTCTCTTCACTACGGTGCCCTGACTAGGGCACCTGCGTTTCGAGACTGTTTTTAAATTTCCTCTTGACATTTCTTAGCTGGTCTACTCATTCGTACCATAATATCATCAAGTGAGACAGTTTCCATTATCACACCTGCGGGAAATCCCGCAATATCCTTAATCTCAATCATGCCATCAAAACCACCTGGATGTTCTCGTAATCCCAATATTTGTTTACGCTTTGAATGCGGTAAATCTCCCGTGCCGCCTCGAACCAAACAATATTTATCAATCAATTCATCTTTTAGTCCACTATATATTATTTTTCCATTTTTGATATAAATAATATAATCAGCAATTTTCTCAAGATCACTGGTTATATGTGTGGAGAAAAATATTGTCCGATTTTCTTCTACCATGTAGTCCCGGAAAAACCCAAGGATTTCATCACGGCCAACGGGATCAAGCCCGGAAGTTGGCTCATCAAGTAATAACAGCTTTGCGTCATGGGCCAATGTAACGGCAATACCCAGTTTCATCTTCATACCACGCGACATTGTTTTATACTTCTGTTTGGAGTCAAGAGAAAATCGCTTCATATATTGATGAAAGGTTTCGCTGCTCCATTTTTTATAGAAAGGGCGCATAGCCTTTTCTATGTCAACAGGTGTCCAGTCCTCCTGATAATATGGTTGCTCAAATAGAACACCTAAATCTTCTTTCAATGATACGTCATCCGCAGGCTTGCCAAACAGATTAATGCTGCCGCCATCTTTCATCGCCATACCTAATATAAGTTTCAAAGTAGTCGTTTTCCCTGCACCGTTTTCCCCGATAAAACCGCTGACAAATCCACTGGGAACTGAAAAGCTGATGTTATCCAGAGAAAAATTCTTATATTGTTTTCTAAGGTTGGATATTTCAATAGCATTGTTCATTCGCTTTTCCTCTCAATCGCGTCAAGCATTTTATGAAGGTCATTTACTGACAAGCCAGCCAGCTTTCCGCACTGAACAGCAGCACACAAGGCTTCTTCGGTTTCTTTCAAATATTTGTCACGAATAAAAACATCGTTGATTTTCTTCACATACACGCCCTTTCCTGGCATTGTCTGGACAAACCCCTCTAATTCCAATTCACTGTATGCTCTGGTAGTAGTCACCAGACTCACCTGTAAATCACGGGCAAGCTGGCGAAGTGATGGCAGCAAAGCATTCTCGGTCAAAACTCCCGTCAAAATCGCCATTTTGATTTGCTGTTTAATCTGCTCATAGATTGGTACCCCTGATTGGTTTGATATAACAATGTTCATACTCATGCATTCCTTCTCTCAGCTCCCGCATTACTGTTCATGTATAGCAAGTACAGTATAGCATGAAGACTGCACTATGTCAACATGCTAATTTTTCCTGTTAGGAATCACTAATTTTTCCTGTTGGAAATCACTATCTAAAATCCGGCACAACCCTTCCATATCATCGCTTCTATCTGTCTGACCACAATCCATAAACAATTCTACACGACAAACGCATGAAGGAACAATCTATAAACAATTTGTTAATATTGAATCGCTGTATGCAATTATTTGGGGTAAAATTTGACTTTTGTGATTTTCATAGTTCCAAAATCGCATCAGGAATTATGGAAGAATGTGTTTTGTACAAAATATTCATAATCCATTTACTCATGCGTTTGTCGTGACAATTCTATAACAAAACTGACAAAACGGCAGAATCATGCTATACTATGAGAAAGAAAGCTACATTCATGCCAAACACAAGCAAAACCATCCGGCAGTTAAATCTGAAGGACTGTTTCCTTTTCGCTAAGGTAATGGGTGATAAGGAGGCCCGCAGAAAAGTATTAGAAAAAATATAGGGCGTTTCCATACGAGAAGTTTCTGTCCCTGCCACGCAGAAGACAATCCATATGCTCTATGACGAAAAGAGCATACGGCTCGATGTATAAAATCCTTTGTCATATTCATCCGCACCTTTGATAGTTTAGAGAACACTCCCACTGGACGCAGCGGGCAGAGAATTGAGAAGTCAACTATGGACGAGGCTGTGGCATTGGAACAGCTATGATGAACGAAATTCTTGCTCTGCTGAAGGCACATGGGTACAGCCGAGTTTCTCTTTCTGTTCAGAAAGCCAATTATGCGGCAAAAATGTATCAAAAGATTGGATTTGAGATTATAGGTGAAAACGAAGAAGAATACATTATGGTGTACTGCCTATAACAAATTTATAAATAAATTGGAGAAAGGACTTTTCATTTATGAGAATCCGACCGTATATACCAACCAAAGATTACGAATATTTAGCAAAATGGATTGATGACGAAAGAACGCATGCTTTTTGGTGCGCAAATCTTTTGCCATACCCTTTGACGCCAAAATCTTTCCATGAATTATTAGAGAAAAATGCATCGGACTGGACAGACAGTGCTTATACAGCAACTGAAAATAATGGACAGGCAGTGGGCTTCTTCTGTTATTCAGTCAACACAGCTGACAATATCGGTTTTCTTAAATTTGTAATCGTTGATAAAACAAAACGCGGAAAAGGTTATGGAAAAGAAATGCTGAATCTGGCTCTGCAATATGCCTTTCAGATAACCGGCGCAAAAGCGGTTCAACTGAATGTTTTCACTGAAAACACATTAGCGAAACAATGTTATGAAAAAGTCGGCTTTGTTCAAAGAACTATTGATAAAGAGGTGTTTTCATTTCAGGACGAGTTGTGGAGCAGATGCAATATGATAGTTTCAAAACAATTATTCTAATTTTCAGGAAAGATACATGACTATGGTATTAGGAGAACGAATAAAGAGAATACTTATGTTCTAGAGCGTGTTTGAAAATTGCTTTCTGACAGCTGTGCGTCACAATTTGTGGTAGATTGGACCCAAATGAGGGAGGCGTAGTGGGCTACGTTGACCGAATGAGGGCCAAATATACCGCAAAGTGGGGCGTGCAGATGGCAGGAATGAATTTTCAAACACGCTCCAGAGCCGACCCAACGTGAATTTGGCCTGAAATTGGGATATGAGAAACGCAACGCTGATGTCCGTTTCGCACAGTATGAATCCGCCCTGAGAAGTTGATTCCGCATGCGGCATAATCCAGCTTGTACTATACACCACTTTAGGCATAGGACAATTATGTCTTTTTCTCATATCCTTTTTATTTCTTAGGAATAATATTTACATTTGTTCTGCTCTGTACTTTCGTTAAATATTATCACACATATTTATGTAAATTTATTCAATTGTAAGTTTATTCTGCTTTAAATACCCAATAAACGCATCAATGATTGCTTTCTTTCTTACTACAATATCCTCCTCGCAAAAGTCATCTTTCTGTTTTGCCATCCTGACAAGCTCAGCGTTTTGGGTTCCCACTTTATACTTTCCCTTATCGTTTGTAAAACCGTTATAATACTTTTTCTTATCAGAGAAGCGATAGTCAGATGCACGGATATTAATATTCTTCTCCAACAAAATTTTATTTCCCAATGACTCCAAATTGTTTTTATCTGTAAGACATCCTTCATTCTCCTGTCGCTTACGCGAAAATACATGCTCGATTTCCAAAGCAACATCGAAGGGAATAAGCTGCTGCTTTTCATCATTATATACCCACCAGGCGAGCATTGACTTTGTTATAGGTCTGCCATTCGTGAAAGCATAATTTTCTATAACATTGCGAACCGCATCTGCATCAAATCGGTAATCTTCAAAATCTACAACTCTGTCATTTACTATTTCAATCATCTCAGGATATGCCGGACTTCTAAGCGCGTTTACGCCTGGGCGCATAAATGCATACATCCAGATAAAAGCCGTAATCTTGTTTAAGAATTCATAAAATGCCTGTTCTTCCAGGAAATTATTTTCATCCTTATACCGCATAAAATATACTGATACAAGATAAGTCCACATTCCATTTGGCGCATAATTCAAAACTGCAAGCCTGCGAAGTATTTTATCAGAAAATAATATATCATCCTGACTTAACACACTTTTCCAAAACTGTGCCAATTTTTCCAGATTGTCCAATGTTTCTTCCCTTTTTAAAATAGCGTACTTGTCCTTCTCATAAAACTTACGCAACGCTTCTGTTGTAGTAATTTTTATTCCCAGCTTTGCCCTCTCATAATACATATACCGCGTAAATAATTCATCCATTGGAGAACCTGAAGGCGCGTCAAAAATATCTCCACATATCACCTCCAGTTCTTTCCAGCGTTTGATGAATTCTTCTTTTCTTCCTTGGTCGGAATAAAATTTATAAAACTGCGCTTTGAAAATATCTGTATCTGAAAGAGGCTTTCCTCTATCATTCAAAGTCGAGAAGATGCGCAATGCTGTATCCTGCGACTCCGCTTCTATGGGCAATAAAATACAATTATTTAATATCCTTGTAGGCAAATACGCAAAATACGATGGATACTCTGACAGGAACTCATTAATCTTTTCCTGAAAGAAACGATATGTTTTTGCGTATCGACTCTTCTGGGCAGAATCAACATTTCCAGTCTTTAATATTGACAAAAATTCTTCCTTATCATCATCTGTTGATACTTCCGAATCTATTTTTAATTTGTTCTTATCCGGATTACCAAATTCATCTGTTTTCCATATACATTTCGCAATATCTTCGCTTGTACTGATTGCATTTGTATCTTTCATGTTCCCAAACTTAGAAAAAAATGCCCGCAGCAATAGCATAAGCGTAGTCAAACGCTGCTGCCCATCAATTATCTCCAACTTATTATAATCGTTTTTAAACGTAACAATAGGTCCCAGAAAATATTCGTCTTCATCACTTTTAAAACGACTGTAATCGTTTTCAGGAAAGGCAAACGCAAAAATATCATCCCATAATGTTTGACATTCTTCCTCTCCCCACGCATATGGTCTCTGGTAATCTGGTATTAAAAAATCTGATCTCTTATTTGCAAATAACTCTTTTATTGTCTGCTGGTCTATATTAAGTTTTGACATAT
>CAJUGT010000003.1 GCA_910586435.1 uncultured Acetatifactor sp.
ATAACTAAAAAATCCTTGAAAAATAAGGAAAAAAGACTTGACTAAATAGGGAGGTATAGTAAAATGCCGATAACCCGTCAGCAAAGAGTTTTCTATAAGACATTTTCACAACATGGCTCTGGTTCTGCTCTGGTGGAAGTTGACCCCAAAGATGTTGTACTGCTTATTCATATTGCGTATTTGGATATTTTTGAAAGTGAACCGGTGTGGTTTTCTGCCCCGTTCTGTAGACTTGCAAAAGAGAGTTTTTATACGATAACCCCAAAAAAAGTCGAAGCACTTCCGAGTGTATCGATTGAAGAAGCTGTAAACTATCTGCAACTTTCCGGGGCTACCAATGCTGAGAATGTGATATATCTATACTTGAAAAATCTCTCAGAACTTTGGCGTAGAAGATTTAAGTTTTACAACATCTTAAAAACCCAGCCGTTCCCATTAACTGAACAAATAGGGCTACGATGTCTGTTGGAATATGGGAACTGCGAGGACGCTTTGTTATTCTCTTGGATGAGTTGGCGAAAACTCATTTATGATATTGATAATCGAAGCGCACAAGAAACAGGTTATCTCTTTGAACCGATTTTAGCCAGTTGTTTGGGTGGAGAGTCGGTATCCCACAGACATTCGCCTGTAAAGCGAATTGATGATAATGGGAATCCTACAGCTGAAGGACGACAGATAGATTGCTATATTGAGGATTCCAGAGAAGCGTATGAATTAAAACTTCGTGTAACAATCGCAGCCAGTGGACAAGGTCGTTTTAATGAGGAAATGAGTTTTCCTTATGAGGCAAGAATGGCAGGGCTTACTCCTGTACTTATTGTTTTTGATCCGACACCATCTACGCTGCTTGATCGCCTGAAAGCAAAATATGTCGAGGAGGGGGGACGATACGCAATAGGCGAAGATGCTTGGAATATGCTTACCGAGCGGGCAGGGAGAGAGATGAGCAAGTATATTATCAAATACCTCAAACCACCTATCAGTAAAATGGACGAAATACGCCTTGCAATCCCAACTAATATTCACCTTGCAGCATCAGAAAACAATATTACAATTAGTGATAGCACAGGAAATCGTTACAGTATCCCTCGAAACGAAGCTGCTGAAAAGTAGTCAGTATGCTGAATCTGTTAAACTCCCAACCACAGGTTGAAAAACCATTCTGGAAATCAAACCAATGCGTCATTGTGTTTTTACTTTTCATCGGATACAATAAACATCACAGGCTCCTGGCAGCAACCAGACGGTAGTGTCAAATGGGGTATAACAAAACAGCAACGGGACGGACAAGCCCCGGGAGGATTTACTGACGTGCCTGCGTCAGGAAATCCTCCCAGATTCAGGGGGCTTGGAAGGCAAGTTGCGGAACTAAATTTGGGAGAAAAATACTATGACAGAAATTCACATTCATCAACAAATTGCTTCACTGAGGAAGCAAAAGGGAATGACACAGGAACAGCTGGCAAATGCTCTTGGCGTATCCAATCAGGCCGTCTCAAAATGGGAATCAGCTCAATGTTTTCCCGACATCCAACTTTTGCCAAAACTGGCCCGATTATTTCATACATCCATAGACAACCTTATGGGATTTCAGCCTGAATCATATAAGGAAAATCTGATTTCAGAGCTCCGCAATCAAATCGAAACCTTGCCCGAAGGGGAAGATTTACAATTTATTTTCCACATTGCCGCTGCTCTTCATGTGATTGTATTTGCCAAAATCCAGAATGCCGGACAAAACAATCCTCCCTTCAGAGATGTGGATGAGTTAATACAGCATGCTCTTGACGGGGAATGGGGGTATTCCTGCTATGATATTCCTTCATTTACCACGAAAATGACCAGTGGCTGCATTTTCTTTTCAGACAACCGGCATCTGAACACGAAATCCGACCGTCTCAACAGGATTGCCATACTTCTGAAAACCTTCAGTGACATAAAAAATCTGAAAACTGCCGCCGCATTATATCAGATTACCTTCCAGGAGGAAGACCTCTACGCTTCCATTAGCAGTATCAGCAGACAGGCCGAACTGTGTGAGGAAACAGCAGGGGAATGTCTGAACTTACATCTTTCCCCCTTTCTTAACAAAAAAGTTCAAAATGGACAAACCTTATATCGCTTCACAGGTCCCTATATGGAACTTATACCAAGTCTCATGATGCTTGACACAGTTGACTGAAAATTAGTCTGATCTTTGATATTGTTCACATTTCAGGACTTGTTCTCACATATGCACTCTGATATAATAGCTTTATATCAGAGTGTCACATTTCTGTACATACCCTCTGATATAATACAACTTGATACCCAAGGAGAAAAAATGCAATACATACAATACTACAACTCCCCCATCAGTAAACTGGTTATGATTGGAAACCAAACATCACTTACCGGCTTGTGGTTTGCGAGCCAGAACAATATTCTCCGGGCCATGTCTGAAGAATACCAGGAACAATCTCTTCCTGTCTTTGAGGAGACTGAAACGTGGCTTGATATTTATTTCAGCGGAAAGGCGCCGAATTTTACGCCGCCCCTGTCCATTGAGTCAACGCCCTTCCGCAAAATGGTATGGGAACTTCTGCTCACCATCCCATACGGCACAACAATGACTTATGGTCAAATCGCAAAAATCATTATGCGCAAAACCGGCAAAAATACAATGTCGGCCCAAGCCGTGGGACAGGCTGTTGGACACAATCCAATATCCATCATTATTCCCTGTCACAGAGTCATGGGCGCAAATGGAAGCCTGACAGGTTACGCAGGGGGCATTGACATCAAAATGAAATTACTTCAATTAGAACATATTATTCATACCATCCCCTAATACTAAAGTTTCCGCAGGAACTTCCCCATGTTCTCACTGATACTAGTGTTCCATCCGGTCAGTAACCGCATTTCAGTGCAGTTACTGACCGGATGGAGCACTGGACAGGAATAAAATTTTACAGCGGGAATATTATTTCAAGGTAGGATTATGCTGAACAAGACCATGAAAAGCATCCACAGTTTGGTGTTAAGAGTTATTGGTTTGAACCGTCATGGGGCGAGATTAGCCCCATAGAATTCATATTTGGTTTAGAATAAACGCCAAATTAAAATATTGTCTGCCCCTACACTTTTAAGGTTATTGAACAATACATTGCAGGCAATCTGTCCGGCATTTCCATAATCAGCCTCAAAAAAATCGTTGATAAATTGCGCAAGCGCAGTCAAATCAATTTTGTCTTCTAATGACAGCATTTGTTCTTTTTCATAGAACACAATGATATCATAATCGCCAGTTGCATCCCGCCATTTTTCAGCAAGACATTCCAAATCACACCGGACATTTACCTCATAAGCTGTATCTAAATAGTGGAATAGCGCAATAAAGACCTCGCCGGAACACTTTCCGTTTTCCAATTTTGATGCTGAACTTTCCACTTCTGAATAAATCTCTTTTATCAGATTCTCCGTTTCCCCAAACTTGCCTTCCTGTATCAAATTCTTCAATGCATCATACTTGCTTTTTGGACATACTCCAAAATCCCCTATCATTGACATGATTCATTCCTCCTATTCCAGTTCCCGCCTGCGGGAACTTGTTCCGGTCTCTGCACTTCGGTGCCCCTATGAAGGAAGGGTTATTCAGCCGCTTTTGCGTCTGAAAACCCTTCTCTGTGTCTGAAAGACACATTGCACCCCCGTTTCAAGACTGTTTTTAAATTTCCTCTTGACATTTCTTAGCTGGACTATTGAGTATAAAGTTATCCCCTAATATATTGATAAATTTTGCCTGCTGGTATTATAGCATATGCTGTTTTAGATTACAAGAAATATGGGATGGTTACTGTCCAGACCTGACAGCTCCAAGTGGCTTGCGGGTACTTTGTTTCTCCAGGGGACGGCGCAGGAATCATTTAAACAAATGAAAAAGGTTGAATTTACATTGTAATTCCCAGGAGCAAGTGGTATAATGTTGACACAGAAAGGCATTGTGTCAACTTCTGATTCCAAATGCGCTGAAGCGCATGAAATCATGGTATCATGTTGACACTCAAGGGCATTGTGTCAACTTCTGATTCCAAATGCGCTGAAGCGCATGAAATCATGGTATCATGTTGACACTCAAGGGCATTGTGTCAACTGTTGATTCCATGTGCGCTAAGGCGCGCAAAATCAGGGTATAATGTTGACACTGAAGGGCATTGTGTCAACTTCTGATTCCAAATGCGCTGAAGCGCACAGGATTATGGTATAATATGTCCATATTCAGGGCGGGAATCGGCCGAAGGGCCATTAGCTGCCAGTGTCAAATCCACATGCTCCAAAACCAGAGCCATACACAAATGCCGGAACAAAAAGAAATGACCCATGTATAAAAATGTTCGGTGAAAAAATTCAGATAACCTACACACATATATAATAATATCAAAAATATGAATTCCAATAATAAAAAATATAATTCTTTTCAGATACCCAAAAGGACAGAGCATACGGGAGTTCCTACACCTCCCGGAAAGAAAGCTTCCTCCCTTCCCCAGGGACAGATGGACCTCTCCGACTCTTATTATGAGATAGAATACGACTCATGTCCCATGCCAGGAGTGGGAAAATATGTATTAAAATCTCAGAAAATAGAGCAGCCCAAAAAGGACCAGGTCAGGGAATTATTCAACCAAATGAGAGATATTGCCAGAGAAGACAGGTATCTTAATTTTCGTACCTCCGGTTTCTATGACAAAAAACTCCAGCAAGATAAGTCCCGGATATTTTATAAACAGGGAATATTTATGCAGGACTTTGAGGACACCTATGAGCGGCAGGTGCCTTTTTCTTCCTATTTTCCCGATTATCAGATGATGGGATACGAACAGCTCCGAACCTATTTTACATGGCGCGCGAAAGTTCGGTCAGGAGACATTGCTGACACTTCCCTTTCCTATGCCTTCCTGTATTTCTACGAACTGCTGAATAACATTGGTGTGAAAGACGCACAGGAAGGCATGAATGCAATCATGTCTTTTTGGAAGACTTTTCGTGTATATCACCAGGAAATTGATAAGTATGTCATACACTGGCTGAAAGATTACCATATATACTATGATTTACCCTGGTCTTTTAAGGATTTTATCAAAGAAAATAATCTGGGGGTACATTATCCGAAAGTGATAAATCCTGACGATAATTTTGATTTTTATTGTTCCTTATCCAAATATGACATACGAAAATCGAAATTCTACAATGATGATACCCTTTGGTTGATTCGGGATTGTTTTGACCATGTGATAAAGAGATTACGGGATTCTTTGTCCGAGCAGAAGATATTTTTGGAGGATTTACTGTTTCGATCTCCCAAAAACATGACACCCTGGACTCCCTTCCAGAACGCTTTGTTCTATCCCGGTCTCAGACACAGAGACAAACGGGTAATACTTTCAGAAAAGGAAATCTATGTCCGCAGCCAGAATACATGGAAATTCCACACAACCATTGCCACAGAAAGCGGAAAACAGTTCATTGGTTATATAGTAAAGCAGATGGAATCCGTCTTAAGGACGGCCATGAAATACAAGTACAAACTTTCCGTCAAAAGCGATGCTCTCAGCCAGGACACTGCAAATACATTGTCACAGGCAGGAATCTCCATAGAGAAACTGGTTACGGAAGCCACCATGGAATTCTACCGTGAAGCCACCAGGACTGTGGTAAAAGTAAATCCGGGCGCATTGGACAAAATCCGTCAGGAAGCATTGATGACACAGGAGAGACTGATTGTGCCGGAAGATGTCCAGGAAGAACCCTTCGTAGCGAAATCAGAGGACAGTTCTCCCGTCGCCCCTTCTCCAATGGCTGAACAGGACTTTTCCCGTCCTGAACCATCCACTGCCAGCCTGGATTCTCTTTCTGACCCCTGGGAATGTCTCAGAAACGCTTTCACTTCTCTGGAACAGGATGCTATCATCCATTTGTGGATGAATCAGGAAAATATTACTCCATGTACGGAGAGCCCTAAGGCACAAATATGTGACTTGAAGCAGTTTGCTCAAAATAATAATATTATGTTGGAAGTGCTTATAGACGGAATCAATGAAAAAGCCGTGGACTGCATCGGTGACAGCCTTTTAGACGGAGAATTTGTCTTTTTTGAGGATTATATAGAACAAATAAAAGGAATGGTGAATCAGTTATGGCAGGAAAAGTACCCACAAGAATTGCCAATATTTTAATTAACGCATTAAAAGGCGGCGTAGTGCCCCGAGCCGGACTGGAATATATTACCGTGGGCCGGACACAGGAAATTGCCGCCATTCTCCATGATATTGAGATGATTGAAGAAGGCGGCGCTTCTTTTCGCTTTATCGTGGGAAAATACGGAAGCGGAAAAAGTTTTCTGCTTCAGACCATACGAAATTATGCCACTGCCAGGGGATTTGTGGTGGTGGACGCGGATCTCTCACCGGAACGCCGTTTTGCGGGTACAAAGGGACAGGGACTTGCCACTTATAAGGAATTGATTCAAAATTTATCCACAAAGTCCAAACCCGACGGAGGCGCTCTTCCACTTATCCTGGAAAAATGGATTTCCGGCATACAGACTTCCGTGAAAACCCAGTCTTCCGCCCAGGGGGAGGACTTCGATATTCTGGTGGAAAAACAAATTTATGCCGTGGCGGGTTCTCTGGAAGGCATGGTCAATGGATTTGAGTTTGCCAGAGCCGTTGTGCTCTATTGGCAGGCATACAAACAGGACGACAATACTTTGAAGTCCAATGTTCTCCGATGGTTCCGTGGGGAATACCCCTCTCGAAAAGAAGCCAAAGAAGACCTTGGCATCAATTTTATTGTCACCGATGAGACCTGGTATGATTTTTTGAAGCTTTTTGCCGCCTTTCTGGTTGGGGCCGGCTACAAAGGAATGCTGGTTATCATCGACGAACTTGTAAACCTGTATAAGATACCCAATTCCATTACCCGCGCCAACAATTATGAGAAAATTCTCACCATGTACAATGATGTGCTTCAGGGCAAGGCCAGACATATCGGCTTTCTCATGGGAGGTACCCCGCAATGTATCGAGGATAAATACAAGGGTATCTTCAGTTATGAAGCCCTGCGCTCACGTCTGGCGGAAGGTCACTTCTCCACTGCCGACACCAGAGATTTTTCCGCTCCCATTATCAGGCTTCAGATGCTCACCCAGGAGGAAATGTATATCCTGGTGGAAAAATTACAAAATATCCATGCCGGGCTCTACAACTATACCCCTGCCCTGTCCCAGGAAGACCTGGTATATTTTCTGACAGTGGAATACAACCGTGTAGGAGCATCCACCCATATTACCCCAAGGGAAATCATTCGGGATTTTATAGAACTAATCAATATTTTATATCAAAATCCGCAGAAAACCGTCTCTGAAATTCTGGGAGACAACAGCTTTGAAATGGCAAAGGGCGGAATAGATGGGGAAGAAATACGGGAAGAATTTCAGGAATTTGAAATATAACACCATTAACCTGACAGGATGAAAAAAATGAACATATTTGACAGACTTGCCCCTTTTATTCAAGACTTTATCTACCAGAACCACTGGGAAGAACTTCGCGGCAATCAGGTAGCCGCCTGTGAAGTGATATTTGACAGCCATGATAACCTGCTATTATCCTCCGGCACTGCGTCCGGCAAGACAGAAGCCGCTTTTCTGCCCGTGTTGACCGATATCTACGAACATCCGTCAAATTCCGTTGCGGTGATTTATATTTCGCCTCTGAAAGCCTTGATCAATGACCAGTTCAAACGTCTGGAACAACTGCTTTTGGATTCCAATATTCCCGTGACAAAATGGCATGGAGACGCCTCCCAGACCCGGAAAAACAAACTGATAAAGAATCCGGAAGGCATCTTGCAGATTACTCCGGAATCCCTGGAAAGCCTCATTACCAATAAACGCGGCGCCTGCCTGTCCATGTTTTCCGACCTGCGTTATGTCATCATCGACGAAGTACATCATTTTATGCGGGATGTGCGGGGAGTACAGCTTCTATGCGTCCTGGAACGGCTCAAAGCTCTCACAGGAGTGAACCCCAGGAGAATCGGCCTCTCCGCCACTCTTGGAGATGTGTCCGTGGCACAGGAATGGCTGAATACCGGAACCGGACGGGAATGCGCCGCCCCCATTATGGATGAAGGAAAGAAAAGAATCCGGCTTCACATTGAACGATTTGTAAATTACGCAGATAAGCGGGATCTGGTGGAACGGGATGCCATAGGAAACATCGAACGAACGGACTCCGGCGGTGATATTGGAGACAGGGAACATTACGAATACCTTTTCCAGCAGACACTGGACAAGAAAACCATTCTCTTTACCAACAGCCGGGAAGAAACCGAACTTGTCATGGCCCATCTTCGGGAAATTGCATTAAAACATAAAGCCCCCGACGTGTACAGGGTTCATCATGGAAATGTCTCAGCTCTCCTGCGGGAGAACACGGAAGACGAAATGAAATCCGAGGACGAAAAAATTGTCACCGGCGCCACAGTGACTTTGGAACTTGGCATTGACATTGGTTCCCTGGATCAGGTAGTGCAGGTGGGCGCCCCTTTAAGCGTATCCAGTTTTGCCCAGCGCCTTGGCCGCTGCGGACGCCGGGGACAGGTGCCCCAATTGCTTTTTACCTTTGTGGAAAGCCTGAAAATTAATTCTTCTGATATTTTAGGCCCTATTAACTGGAATTATATCCGAACCATTGCCATCATTGAACTCTATCTGAAAGAACATTGGCTGGAACCCATTCCTCCCCTGTACCACGCCTATAACCTGCTGTACCACCAGACCATGAGCTGCCTGAAAAGCAATGGGGAAATGTCCCCTGCCGGCCTTGCCCAGTCCGTACTGAGCCTGGGATGCTTTCGGTATATCCCTCAGAAGGATTACAAACTGCTCTTAAATCACCTGATTCAAATAGAACAGCTGGAACGGACAGAAAGCGGAGGGTTGGCAATCGGACGTGCCGGAGAAAAAATAGTAAACAGTCACAAATTTCTAACCGTTTTTTTAGCGCCGGAATATTTTCTGGTAAAAGATGAAAACCGCACCATTGGCACTGTGGACAAGGTATATCCGGTGGGTACCCATTTTTCTTTGGCAGGAATCTCCTGGGAAACTGTTGACGTCAATGAAAAGTCAAAGGTTATTTTTGTCAAACGGGTTCCCGGTATCTCAGTCGTAGACTGGGATGTGGACTTTGAAGTGGAACTCCATACCATTCTGGTGAAGAAAATGCGCAGTACTCTGCAAACAGAGGATTCTTATCCTTACCTGAGCGAACGCTGCAAGGAACGATTACAGGAAATACGGTATATTACCCGCAACAGCGGTATTTTGGAACATTTGGTGACACCACTTTCCGAAAAAAAATACGCCGTCTTCCCCTGGGTGGGCACCAGACAGCTCGTCACACTCCACTATGCCCTGCTGCAACGGAAAATTAAGAGCAAAATCCCGTGGAATATGAGCGTATATCTGGAAGTCATTTTTGAAGGGACAAAAGAAGAACTGGAACAAATCATTTTTGATATACTGTCCAAAAATCTGGATACCTACGGCTTGCCCCTGCCTGACAAGATACAGATTCAGGGCAAATACAATGAGTTCATTCCTCTGAAATTACTGAGAAAACAGTTTATTGAAGACTTTCTGGATTTTGAGGGATTGCGGAATGATTGCCTCCTGCAACAATGATACCCCTAAAAGAGAGTCAGGGGGCACCCGCCAGTTCTGCTGACATCTTCCTTTGGGTACCCATATGCATAAAAAGTGGGGATGCGAACGCATCCCCATTTTTCACCACCATATCAAATACATCAACGTCAGAGTCAGGCCCACGCAGAACAGTAAAAGCCCAAAAGACAAACTCCTGCGGATAATCAGATTGTTTTCCTTAAATTCCGCATGTTTCATTGCGGCCAGATGAACATAATCCCTGTGAGCTTTCTTCTTCCTGTGCCAGGTTCGATTTCCAATGCTTTGCGCCAGATTCAATGCTTTTCCCACTCGCTCCGTGAAAGCATTCCCTTCCATTCTCTCCCTGGGCAATGGCGAATTGCGGAATATTGTCCTGCGAAGCACGGAAGTCATCCCATCCGCCAAACTGTCCGGAATCCTGCACAATACTCCAAAAACCGCAGGCAATAACTTTAACAATACGGGCCTGTAAAGCAGCTCCTCCAAATCAAGCCAGGCAGGCCACAAATTCACATATTTTCTTCCCACAGTTTTCTCAGAGCCTGTACCCCCTTCTCTCTCCATCAATTTTTTACGGACAAAGAACAGATAGACCGCCGCCCCAATGAGTATGGAAATCAGCCCTCCCTTCAGATTCTCAGGACTGAAATACATTATATTGTGATGTGTCCCTTCTCCGGCCATGGTTTCGGCAGGAATATACGCAGCCGCCTGCCCCTGTGCCATGTAAAAAAAGTTCTCCCCCAGCCGGGCAGCCTTCTCCATGACTCCATGGGGGAAAAATCCCCACACCAAAAGCACCAGAGCGCTTCCCGCCACTGAAAAAACTGTGGAAAACCTGCCAAATCCTTTCATTTCATCATAGATTTTCTGTTGTTCTTCCTTTTGATTCTTCTCCACGAAAACCGCAACGAAAAGCTTTGTCATATAAGCCACGGTCAATCCCCCTGACAACAGGAAAATCCACTCCACCGCAGTCATAATACTGCCGCCCCCATATTCCACAATACTTTCATGAAGCAGCGTTTTGCTGATATAACCTCCAAACATGGGCACGCCGCCAATGGCAAGGGCTCCTATGAGAAAACACCCGGCCAGAAGATATTTTCCACGGCCAAACCCCCGAATCACATTTAAATCCATGCTATGGACATTTTTATGAATTGCGCCTGCTGCCAGGAACAACACCAGCTTTATGAGAGAGTGATTTATCATATGAAGCATAATCCCATGGACCGCAAGCATATCAGGGGCAAAAAAGAGAATGTTGCCCACAGACATATCATTATACGCAGGGTTCTTGGCGCCGGACAGCCCTAACACGCCGATTCCCACAAGAATAAATCCAATCTGGGACATGGAAGAGCAGGCCAGCGTCCTTTTCAAATCAATGGAAAATACCGCCAAAAATGCCCCTCCAAACATGGTAAGCACACCCAATGTTAAAACTGCACTGCCCCAAAAAAAGTCACAGGGAAACAAATTGCAGCTCACAATCAAAATTCCATATATTCCTGTCTTGGTCAGGATACCTGACAAAAGCGCGGACGCAGGCGCAGGGGCCACAGGATGCGCCTTGGGCAGCCAGATATGCAGTGGGAACATTCCCGCCTTTGCCCCAAATCCAAACAGCAGGCACAGACCTGCGACATAAAGCATATTTTTGTCATCACATGCCATGGATGCCTGGGCCAACTGCCCCATTGCCAGGGTTCCCAGGTGATACCATAAAAGGAAAAGCCCCATGAGCATTACCAGACCTCCCATGACAGCCACCGCCAGATAAGTTCCCGCAGCCCGCAGCGACGCTCTGTTCTCCTCCTGCGCCACCCACACATAGGAAGTAAAGGACATAATCTCAAAGAAAAGAAAGGTGGTAAACAAATCCGCAGACAGGAATACCCCCATGGTTGCTCCTAAAGTCCAAAGCCAAAATACAAAGAAACGGCTTTGATTCTTATGTCCCCTGAAGTATTCTATGGAAAAAATGGATGCCATCATCCACATAAAAGCCACTATGCATCCATAAACCACACGAAAGCCCTCCAGGACAAAACTTATCCCCAGGCCGCATATATCCGGCAATTCCAGATACAGGACCTGTTCCCCCCGGCTGACGCTCATAACCGCCAAAAGAACCATTCCCATGAATTCCAATACTGCTGCCAAAATAACTGTGTGGTTTCTAATCTTCTCCCTTTTTTCCGCAATGCCCCAGGAGTCTTTTCCAAAGTTACTTATAAAATATACCAATATTCCTGCCATAAAAGGGAACAAAACCAAAATCATCAAACCGGCTTCCAATTTCTACCTCCCCTGTTTCATAACCTGTTTTCAGCATCCGTTGGAAAAAGATGTCAACAACTTTATTATGGGCCCTGAACACAGTCCAAAATAAAACATAATAACAACAAAAATCCCCAGGGGCAAGAGCATTTTCCAGTTGGAATCTCTCACGTTCCTTTCCCCTTCGGAATGGCTCACTTTGCCGGGGGAAAATGCCCGAATCACAATATCCATCATGTATATCGCTGTCAGCAGGGCCGAAATCATAAGTGCCGCCACTCCTGCGTAAGCCATGGGCATTTCACTTGCCACCGCCGCCTTTGCCAGATTCCACTTACTTACAAATCCACATAACCCCGGTACTCCCATAAGCGCAAGCGCCGAAATGGCAAAGCATCCAAACACTTTGGGCATTTTCCATCCCAAACCATTGATTTCATGGACATAATGCCTGTCCGTCTCACAGATAACTGCACCCACACAGAAAAAAGAACATATCTTCATAAAGGAATGGAAGAGCATATGTGCCATGGCCCCTGTAAGGCCCAATGGCGTCATTAGTACCACTCCAAACAGCATATAGGATAAATTGCTGATGGTTGACCAGGCAAGCCTTCTTTTTAAATGTGTCTCCTTCACAGCCCTGCTGCATCCGTATACAATGGTAAAAATCACCAGAGCCATTACCAGTTTCTGTGCCCAGGTCCCCCGCAAAAGCCCCGAGCCAAAACTGAAATAAGTGACCCGCATTACCGCAAAGGCACCTGTATTCACCACTGCCACCGCATGAAGCAGCGCCGTTACCGGCGTGGGAGCCACTCCCGCCTTAGGCAGCCAGGCAGAAAATGGCCACATGGCGGTTTTTACACTGAAACCACAGAAACACAGCACATAAATCAATAAAAGCATCAGGGACTTTTCCCCTATTTTCGCTGCGTCCAGGACACCGCCTGGCACAAAGGATGAAGTGGTGCCGTATACCAATATGAAAACCATACCGATAAATGCGAAAGCGGCGCCTCCCAACATATAATAGAGATATGTCCTTGCGGCCAGAACCGCCTCCCTTGTCCTGGTATGCAGTACCAGGGGCAATGTCACAAGGCTCAGCATTTCAAAAAAGAAATACATGGTGAGGATGTTTTCCGAAAGCGCAACCCCCAACGTAACTCCATACGTAATCAGATAAAACAGGAAAAAGGAACCCTCATTGTCCTCATGCTTCATATATTCAAAGGAATACAACATCGCAAGGGGCCAGAGGATGGCCGCCATTCCCGCAAATAAGGCCCCAAGGCCATCCATTCGGAACGTGACACTTAAATTTCCCGTAAAACGAAATAATGTCAATGAGCCTTTTGGAAGACCAAAAAGCAGCATCAATACCAAAACAGAATTGATACAGACCACCGCTTCCAAATAGAATAACATCTGCCTTCGTGTCCGAAATGGCAGCATTGGCATCAATATGCCTGAAAATACAGGTAAAATTACCACCAACAACATAATTATTTCTTTCATATGATTCCAGTTCCGCCCCTGCCTACGCAATCTTCTATCTGTCAAGAAATTTTCTTCGCTTCGCTCTTTAAATTTCTTGATGATTGCTTCGGCAGGGGCTGTTTTTTTTATGATTCCAGTTCCGCCCCTGCCTACGCAATCCAAAAAAGGGGCTGCTTTATTTAAGTATTATTGTGGCTGCTTCGCTTACAAATTGAAGCAGTGGTTTTGGAAAAATTCCGGGCAGTAGTGTAAATACTGCCAGCAATAGCAATGAAATCCCCATACCCCAGTCAGTTTTGTCCTTTTGACCTGTATGTTCCAGGTCGGAAGTTTCTTCTCCTGGAAAGAAACCATTTATGGTGACAGGGAGAAGGTATCCCGCTGTCAGGAAGGCGCTGATTAAAAGTATCATAGGGCCAAGCCAGGAAAACACAGGGATTTGGGATTGCAGAGCGCCCTGGGCCAAATACCACTTGCTGAGAAAACCCAGAGTTGGCGGTATACCGATTAGCCCAAGAGAAAATAAGGTAAAACACCCCAGGACCAAGGGCATTTTCTTTCCAATTCCCCGCAATTGTTCCACTCTCCCATACCCATAGTAATGAAGAAACACTCCTGCTGTCAGAAACAATCCGCATTTGATAAACCCATGCGCAATTACATGGAGCAATGCTCCTGACAATGCGTCGGATGTCATAAGGGACAAACCGAACAAAATATAGGACACCTGACTGACTGTAGAATAGGCAAGCCTTTTCTTAAATCCCTGTTCCCGATAGGCCAGCATGGAACCCATAAACACTGTAAGTAAGGCAAGCGTCATCCAGGTATACTGTACCCATGTGCCTTGTAAAAACTCCCTTCCCACCACATAAAATATTACCCTGATAATGGCAATTACTCCTGCCTTTACAATGACGGAAGACAACGCGGCGGAAGCAGGGGACGGGGCCACAGGATGAGCTGTGGGAAGCCAGGCATGCAAGGGAAGCATCCCGGCCTTTACCCCAAATCCCAACAACATCACAAACACAGCAAGGAGCACAATATCCTCATGCCCGCTTACCATGGCATACTCCAAGGTTCCTCCCGGGGTAAAATTCATAGAACCGCAATAACGATACAGGAAAAAAATTCCGAACAAGCCGCAGTATGCGCCGCACAGGGAATAAAATAAATACTTTCTCCCTGCCCTGACAGCTTCCCTGGTACCGTTATGAAGCACCAGAGGCATGGATACCAATGTAATCAGCTCATAGAACAAATACATGGTAATCAGATTTCCCGCATAGACAAAACCTGTCAGCATTCCGTATGCCAATAGAAAAAACGCGTAATATCGCTTTTCTCCGCCTTCTCTTCTCATATAGGGAACAGAATAGATACCCACAACGGGCCAGATGATACTGATAATTGTCATGAAGAGTCTTCCTGTCTCATCTACATGAAAATATATGGAGATGGTATCCAATAGCTGAAATACCGTCACAGAACCATTTCCCCACCATGCGGCAGCCATGGAAAAGCCCACAGAACAAATAAGCGCAATAAACACATAAGCATACAGCCAGGCTCCTCCCTCCTGGAGTTTCCCCTCCTCTTCCGTCCTTTCCACCCTGCCCGCAGCTTTAAGGCGTTGGGATAAAGA
Source organism: uncultured Acetatifactor sp. (assembly GCA_910586435.1). GTDB lineage: Bacteria > Bacillota > Clostridia > Lachnospirales > Lachnospiraceae > Acetatifactor. The sequence continues at coordinate 15,174 of CAJUGT010000003.1, forward strand.
AAACGCAAGCAATACCACTCCCGATGTCACTGGCAATCCTATGGAACCCAACATCAAAACCTGCATACTAACACCCCCTATCCAAACATGGCAAGTCCCTTCTGAATCATCCGGATAATTGGCTCTGAATTCAAACCCAAAATAAAATTCAGCACAATAAAACATATCAGCGCCGCAGCTTTTACCGGCTGGTCTTTCATAAAAATCACTTTGCCCCCATTTCTTCTCATCTCCTTATGGGATACTTCCCCATAGTTCCATCCATCCTGCACTGCGTAAGAGGCATCTTCCTCCTCATTCCCCCCATACCTGGGAGAATATATGCTGATTACCATTTTCATAAAATAAGCGGCGTTCAATATGGTACTAATTGCCAGAGCGATAAAAGTTGGCAGCATCTTATGAGCATGTCCCACAGCTGCCTGGGCAAAGAACAGTTTGGATATAAAACCTGAAAACATGGGCATTCCCACCATGGACAAAGAACCCACGGTAAACGCGATTCCAGCCAGTTTGTTTCGATACCCCGACCCTGCCAGATTCCGGTACCTGGTTCCTCCGGCCGAAGCCGCCGTAAGCCCGGAAGCCGCCACAAACAACAGAGATTTGGTAGCGCCATGGGAAATCACATGATATATGCTTGCAACCATTCCCTCCTGGGTGGCCAGACCAATGCCCATATAAATATAACCTATCTGTGCCACGGAAGAATACGCAATCATCCGGGTAATCTGATCTTCCTGCATTGCGTTCAAGGAACCCATAATCATCCCAATGATACCAAAGACAAACAATACATTGGCCACCTTGCTTCCTGTGAGAACTTCAAACCCCACAACTCTGTAAAATATTTTAATCAGCAGAAATATATATCCCTTTGACACCAAAGAAGAGAGAATGGCTGCCGAAGAGAGAGTGGAATATCCATATGCGTCCGGAAGCCATGCGTGAAAAGGATACAATGCGCTCTTCATAGCAAGTCCCACGGACATCAATCCCACCGACACCATCAAGGGAATATGGTATTGCCCTGTCTGGGCAAGAATATGCACCTGCTCCTTAATATTGCTCATGAGCAGATGCCCGGTCAAATCATATAGAAAACACAATCCCAGCAATAGCAGACCGGAACCCAGCAAACTCATAATCATATATCTGGTAGCAGCCTCAATGGTTCTTCCGTTTTGCCGAATCATAATTAACCCGCAGGCTGAGATGGTATTAATCTCTACAAATACATATGCGGTAAACAAATCGTTGGTATAAATCAAAGCCAGCAAAGAACAAAGAAGCAAATTTACCATAACATAATATAGATTTTGCTTGCTTTCCTCAATCTCCTCTTCCCTCTCTCTGGCTCCCGCCACCATACACAAGAGCATAATCACGCAAAAGAAAAATCCCATAAAGGCTTCCAATACACCCACTCTGATCTCATTGCCCCAAGGCGCTGGAAAATGCCCCATGCGATATACAAAAGCCTCCCCTGTGCCGCCCACATATCCAAGGACACATGCGGACAGTATACCCACAATGACAATCACCGCCTCATTGACACGTTTTGCCCATTTTCCCGACAGAATGGTACACAGAGGTCCGGAAAACAATGTAATTATAATGGATATAAAGGGAAAATTACATACAAAATTCATTATTTTCCCTCCTTTTTCAGCTGAGTGGATATTTCATCCAGATCCAGAGTATGATAGCGTCGATATAATCTGATGGTGAGAGAGAGCATCAACGCTGTCACAGACACGGAAACTACGATTCCAGTCAGCACCAGCCCGCTGGGAATTGGATTCACATATGCTTCCACACTCTGCACTCCATCCACTACCACCGGCGCTTTCCTGCCCTCAATGTATCCCTTTAAGGCGAGAAAGAGATATGTCGCCGTATCCATGATATTTAAGCCAATGATTTTCTTGATAAGGTTTTTCTGTAATAACAGGTTGGAAAAACCAATTCCAAACAATATCATGGCAACTGCCTCTTCATAATTGCCCACCAAATTTCCCAAGCTCATCAATAATCACCCTTTCGGAACATAACATAAAAAGTATACATGGTACCGGCCACCACAGTACCCACACAAATATTTAATAATAAAATCAGCCCGCTGCTTAAAATCGCCCCCGGTGTCCCTAATGGAATCACACTCTCTATATGATTAGCCCCGGTATAAAAGGAATAGCTTTTTGCGATACTGTAACAGGCCAGAGCACAAAAACTGATTCTGCGATAGGTCTTTGCCGTAAAAAATTTTTCTGTCTTTACAAAACCAAAGGCATTCAAATGTAGAATCAAGCCCGCTCCAATGACAGCTCCGCCGGAAAATCCCCCGCCGGGCCCCAAATGTCCTGCCAGAATCACATATATTCCGAAAATAAAAATGGGTGGAACCAAAATTCTGGCCACTGTCTGCAATATTACATCGTTTTTCGGTTCATGTGTTCTGTCATTAATCTCCTCTTCCTTTTTGCCGTTTCTCAGCAAAATCAAAACCGTACATGTGGCTATGAAGAGTACATGGGATTCCCCCAAAGTATCAAATGCCCTGTAATCTAATATCATTCCTGTGACGATATTCACCGCCCCTGTCTCCTGAAGCCCATTCTCTATATATCGGGCAGCCACTTCATTGTTCACAGGATTGTCCGCATTGCCAAACTCAGGCAGAGCCGATACCGCTGTCAACAGCATGGCAACCAGAAATACACAGAATAAAATACTGAATACAAAATATATTTTCTTAAAAATAAGTATTTCTTTATTGTGCTCCAAGTCATAAACCCGTTTTGACAGGTTCATTTTCTCCCTCCTGCGCAGCAGTTCCCTGACTTCCTCCTTCTCCTGCGCTGTATCCTGTTCCATACAGTCCGTTTCATGGGCGGGAACCTCTTCCATGCCATTGAGCCATTGAGTGAATTTATAGGAAAAAGTTTTCCGATATTGCTCTTCAGGAATTTTTCTACTCATTTTTACCGCCTTTTCCTTCCACTTTCACCTCGTTGCTGTCTGCGCTGTGTCCTTCCATTCTCTCCCGGACATTGTGCTGTCCTGCTTCCGTTTGCTCAGACATATTTTTGCTGTCTTCTTTTTTCATTATGGCTTCAATTTTTTTCAGTGTCACCAGGAACAATACTGTGGTCACACCCGCCCCCACAGCAGCTTCCGTTATGGCCAAATCCGGAGATTCCAGCAAAATCCAGATAATGGACATCACAAGACTGTATGACATAAATATCAACACCGTATTCAATAAGTTTTTAGACAGGCTGGCCGCAATGGCGCAAATCACCAGAAAGCCGAGCAAAATACAATTAAATAATGTCACCGTTTACGCCTCCTGTTCCGCATCCATGTCTTTTACCTTATAATGTTTCTCTTTTTCCTCATCTGTCGTCACTTCCAGTCTGGCAATCAAATGTGAAGAAACTGGTGATGAAAACCAGAGAAATACAATTACAAGGAATAATTTTAAGGAAGTAAAGTTTATGCCGCTTATCACAATCAACCCCAGCAGCGCAAAACCAATTCCAAGGGTATCTCCCATGGCAGCCGCATGCATTCTGTTCAGAACATAGTGGAAACGAAACACTCCGATTATCTCTATGATAAAAATCCCAAGTCCGCACAATAACAGTCCGCCGCCTGCTATAAACCGGACCCATTCAATGACCGCCATCTTTCTCCTCCACAGGCTTCCCGCCCTCTTCCGATTCCTTTTTCTCCAGGTACACTCCCATACACACTTTAGTCAAAACAATGACAGCAAGAAAACTAATCATGGCATATATAATGCAAATATCCACAAGGTACCCTTCCCCAAGCATCAATGCCAGAATTGCTATTATCACAATTACCATGGTGCCCATCATGTTCACCGATACAATCCTGTCCGCTACCCTGGGGCCTATGATGGCACGCACAAGGCATAACATAAGTAATACTGCCAGTACAATCAATACTGCCATGAACAATATGTGATAAGCCTGTTCCAATCCCTCAATCCCCATTTCCGCTTCCCTCCAACTGCCGAATATACTCCACGAACTGGCTGTCTTGCATTCCCTCCGCCAAACTGTCATCCAGACAATGTACTGTATATTTCGATTCTTCCAATGTAACGGTAATCGTGCCGGGGGTGAGCGTAATACAATTTGCCAGAAAAGCCTTCCCCACAGTTGATTTCAAATCCGAATGAAAACTCACAAGCAAAGGTTCCACTTCCTCCCTCTGGCTCAATATCATATGAATAACGCTCATATTTGCCTTGACTATCTCCTTTACCAACAGACAAATATACTTAAAAAACAAAAAAGACTTCCTGTAAACCCAGAATTCCTGTGCCAGGCCATAATCCATAAACTTACAGGTAAACGCCAATAACACACCCGCAATTATCAGCCCTATGAGGCCTATCTCCAAAGTAAAACTGCCATTAAAAATTACCCACAACAGAAAATAAAGCAAATACATATGATTAAATCACACCTTTCACAACTTGTCTCTTCCTTACAAGTTTCACATTTTAGCACAAAATATTCCATTTTTAAAGCGTTTCTTTAAAAAAAAGTGTACAAAAAAGACAGCATTCCGCTGTCTTTTTATCAAACTTTTTCTCCTATATAATTTCTACTCTCTCAAAATATTTCATTAATATATCAGCGCAGTTTTCAATTCCCAGCCTGGAAGTATCCAATATCATATGGTAATTATTCACATCCCCCCAAACCTTTCCTGTGTTCTGATAATAATATTCCGAACGTGCCTTATCGTTTTTCTCCAACAGGGCTTTTGCCTCTTCATAGGATAGTTTTTCTTTCTTCATAATCCTTTGAATGCGATCTTCCTTGTCGGCACAGACATAGATATGAAATACATTGGTCTGATCCTTCAGAATCTCAGAAGCACATCGTCCCAAAATAATACAGGAATTTGCTGCCAGGTTCCTGATGACTTCCGCCTCATCCACATAACTGTCTCCTTCCAGCTCATGTTCAATATAAGCTCTGTCATACACCGGTATTTCAAGCTTTTGGGACAATTCTCCCGCTATCATACTTGCACCGGTTCCAAACCTACGGCTCATTGTAATCACCAGATTCATAATTCATCCTCCCGTACCGATAAGGATTTCATGCTTTGACAATTTCCATCAAATTGCCCTGCCAATACCCCTTATCTTTCCATGGCCATTCGGCCGGTTCCTGCCTTCCATAATTTCGTGTGTTTCAACACACTTGGAATCAGAAGTTGACATAACGTCTTTTGTGTCAACATTGTACCATGATTTCCGCAATGCTTCGGGCAGAGACCCGAAAAACCTTCTGTTTTTCGGGTTCGCTTCGCTTGCCAAATGTCCAAAGAAGCATCTGCTCAAACAAGTTTGGCAGTTGCTTCTTTGGACGCTTGGCTCTGCCCTTTGCGGACATTGTACCATAGTTTTACCCTTGTTACAAGTCTGTGAAAACGGTAAATGCAGGCAAAGAAATTTCCCGTACCCCGAATCACCTTGCGGCGGCACCGAGTGAACAGTAATTTTTTGTTACGTTCACTTAGCATGACAAATCATATTTGAAATAAACTGCCCACCGCCAATTTTACCACACCACAGCAGACCATTACCAGAATCGGATTTTTCTTCCAGATACGAAGCACCAGAAAAGCAGCCAGAAATATGCCGCACTCCAGCCAGTGTATATTGGCAAAACTTACTTCCGCCCCATCAAAGGCCACAAGTTTTAAAATGGACAGACCTGCTGCCGCAATCAAGGCCACAACCGCAGGCCGAAGACTTCCCAATACGCTTTGCAGCGCAGACATTTGCTTATAACGATAGTAAATAAAAAATAACAGGGACACTATCAGACAGGAAGGCAGGATACAGCCAATGGTGGCTATCACCGCCCCAGGAATTCCGGCGATGCGAATGCCCACGAAAGTTGCAGAGTTTACCGCAATGGGTCCGGGAGTCATTTCCGCAATGGTTATCAAATCGGTAAACTCACTCATGGTAAGCCAACCATGTTTTGTTACCACCTGTGCCTGTATCAGGGGCATGGCTGCATACCCTCCGCCAATGCTGAACATCCCCACCTGAATAAAACTTAACAATAACTCTAAATAAATCATCTTAACCTCCCATCTATTTCAGTTCCGCAGTGTATCCCGGCACACTTTGCCCTGCCAAACCCTATTTGAACAGATTTTATTCAATCCACGTCAGATTAATCTACTGTCACATACCTTCTCCGTATCTCATGATTTCTTTTTCCGTTTCCACACTTCCATACAGATACCTGCCAATGCCGCCGCAAGAATAATGTATATCACATTCACTTCCCATACAAAGGTTGCCAGAAACGCTGTAATCATCACAATTAAATGTATTATATTACGGTTTTTCAAAACTCCCGACCCAAGACCGCATACCACATCCAGAATCACGGCAGCCACGCCTGCCTGCATTCCTTTCAGCAACAGAGCAATATATGTATTGGTTGCAAAAGCGGCATAAAAAAAGGAAATTACAGATAACAACACCATGGGTGGAATAATAGTTCCAATCACCGCAATTAACATGCCTGGAAAACCACCCATTCTCCACCCCACCAATATGGCCGCATTCACGGCAATTGCCCCCGGAGAAGACTGGGCCAATGCGGCCAAATCCAGCATTTCATCTTCCTCAATCCAATGATACTCATCTACAAATTTCTTCTTCATAAAGGTAATGATTACAAAACCTCCCCCAAAAGTAAACGCGCTGATATACAAAGTACTGAAAAATAATTGAAGTAATATTTTCTTCTTATTCTCTTCCATCTCTATCTTCTCCTGCTCTGCCATTCTTTTATGATACCATCTGACTGTAATTCAAACTGTTATTTCTACCCTTTTCACTCTGAGGCCCTTCCACCCAATATATTTTACCATGATTTCGTGCGCTTTAGCGCACTTGGAATCAGAAGTTGACACAATGCCCTTCTGTGTCAACATTTTACCATAATTTTGTGTGCTTCAGCACACATGGAATCAGAAGTTGACACAATGCCCTTCTGTGTCAACATTTTACCATAATTTTGTGTGCTTCAGCACACATGGAATCAGAAGTTGACACAATGCCCTTCTGTGTCAACATTTTACCCTGTTGGCGGAACCATGCTCTATCAAACTTTCCTGTCATAATCTCTCCCTGAACCATTCCAAATAATATTTCTCTAAGTATACTGCGTATTACCCGCTCTGTCAATTTTCACTGGATTGTATCTCTTAGATAAGGAACTTTCTTTGCTCATTTTACCTCGACACCTAAGCCCCACCTGTCCGGCAGCCAGCCGGATAAGGAATACAGTGCGGCTTTCTATCTTAATTGTTCCATGGACAAAACCGAAACATAATAGTATAATGAAATTATTCAAAATTCTGGTTTATGAGGATACACAGCTTAACAAAGCGTGTCGAAAGGAGTATTATGAAAGATTCAAACTGCGGATATTGTATGAGGGGAGAACTGCTGGACAAATTTGGAATATTTATCTGTGAACTGAAGGTCAGCAGCCTGATTTTATTCAAGGAACAAAGCAAACCGGGCAGGTGCATCGTGGCCTACAAAGATCATGTCAGCGAGATTGTGGACATAAGTGATGAAGAGAGGGACGCTTTTATGGCGGATGTGGCTCATGCCGCCCGGGCCATTCACGCAGCCTTCCATCCCCATAAGCTCAACTATGGCGCATATGGCGACACCGGCTGTCATCTGCATATGCACCTGGTACCAAAATACAAGGATGGAGATGAGTGGGGCGGCACTTTCCAAATGAATCCTGACAAGACCTACCTCTCAGAAGCAGAATATAAAGAAATGATTGAGAAAATCAAGGCAAATCTGTAAGATTAATGAATAATACACTAAAAAGGAACCTCTTTACATTGTCAAAGAGGTTCCCTTACTATAAAACTGTAAAAAACCTCAAATTGCACTCTGGAGCATGTTTGAAAATTGCTTTCTGACAGCTGTGCTTACAAAGCAATTTTCAAACATGCTCTAGTACTCCATCCGGTCAGTAATCGTACTTTCAGTACCGCCTATTTTGCCATCTACTGCGTTGTCGTCAGCAGGCGTGTCCACCGCATCGTCTCCTTCCTCCGCCTTGCAGACTGCCAAAATATTTGGCACTGGCAGTGCAGTTACTGACCGGATGGAGCACTAGGCACTGGAAAGGGTTTCTTGCTCTCTTGCGCAAAACCCCGAGACAGCAATGCGCCAAACCCAATAGAAAGGAACCCGCCTTATGAGAGATATGCCTCTAAAAATATTTCTGAGTGACACTGAATTCAATAAAATGAATCATTCCTTCAGCGGAACTGTTCCTTTTCTTTACCTAAGTGATGACAAACCTATAAAAAGATTTGATTTTATTATTTTTGCAGACACGAACGGAAGAGAACGGTTAATGCATATATTAGACAAAGAACAGAATAAAATTCATTACACAAGTTATCTTGATTTTCATGACTCCGGTTATCTTCCGCTCATTGTGGTATTGACACATTTAGCGGAAAGTATCACTTATATACGATCCGAAACAAGCGGCGTAACCCGTTATCCTTCCACTAACTTACCAATACAGACAATATACTGCAAAATTCATATCATTGAATTATGTGTGAATCTGTTGGAAGGGAAGGTCTCTGGGACAAAATTTACAGAACAATTGAGAAATCTGGCTGCCCATGACGACTCCTATTTCTTTGAATCTTCAGAAGCGATTCTAAGACAATACCCCTGGACATACCAACAGCCGGATTCCAACAAAATATTGACAGAAAAAATCAGCCGCACGTTGACACATATCACTGAATGTCTGAAAAATGGAAATATACAAACCATTTGGAACCTTATATATGCTGTTCATAATTTCCCCTTTTTTCTCTATCGCAATTTTGTCCGGATGCAGCCTTCTTGAACCATAACAGGCCCTCCTCTTTCTCCCTTATGGTTGTCTCAGAAAAAACTAAGAAAAAATTTAAAAATTTATACGAAATAAGTTGTTGCGGACTAAGGATTCCTGTGGGATAATAGAAGATATGATAAAAGAAAAATTCAACAATTAAAAAGAGGTTATAATAATGGGCAACAATCAAAATTGGACCAATACGGGCGAACAGATTAAGAACGCCCTGGCGGACGCTCTGAATACCGGGGATTTTAAGAACTTAAATAATGTGGTAGCCCAAAGCGTAACCACCGCCCTGAACGAAGCGGGAATAAATATGAACAATCCCATAGGAGGAAGCAGGAGCCATTCTCAAAGCTCTTCCCAAAGCTTCGGAGGATTTACTCAAAACAGTTCCCAAAGCTTCTCTTCCAGTGGAAACGGCATCCAGGCAGGTATAAACGGCGTCCAGGCGGGCATCCAGACATGGCAGCAAAGAGCTTTGGAGCGGGCCCATAAAAAACAGGACAGATTAAACCATATTGAAGCTGCGAGGTCCGGCAATACTGCCATACAGCAAAACAATGCTTCCGTTCAGAACGGACTCATAAACACCACTCAGAATAACATAGTAGCATCCCCCGGGGTAAAAATGCGAAGAGTCGGACAGGTATCCAACATACTTTACCAGGTATTCGGCGGCATTGGTCTGGGGATTACCGGCTTTATCACATTTATCCGGCTGTTCCTTTTCCTTGACGGTGATACTACTGTCGGAGGCTGGATTATAAACTTTGCTTTCCTGGCCTTATTTTATGGCATGATAAAATTGGGACTGGGACAGAAGCATCGTCTGAAACGCGCGCTGCGCTATGTCCAGCTTTGCGGCCGTAAAATGTATGAAGACATTGAAACTTTGGCAAAATCCGTGGGTAAAAATACCCGTTATGTGGGAAAAGACCTGGCCAAAATGCTGGAACTTGGCTTCTTTCCTGAAGGACACATAGATGAGAAAAATACCTGCCTGATGCTGAATGACAATATTTACAGACAATATCTGGAAGCGGAGAACAATACCAAACGCATCGGAATGGAAAGCGTCCAGGAAAATACTGATGAATCACAGTCCATGGAAGAAGTTCTGAACGAACAGGCTTCTGAACTGGACGCTATCATTGCGGAAGGGATGGAATACATTCGCAAGCTGAGAAACTTAAATGACAGAATATCCGGGGAAACCATTTCCGCAAAATTATTCCGCCTGGAAAACCTGCTGAAAGAACTTTTTGACAGCCTCAAGGAACATCCCGAACAGATGTATCGAATGCATAAACTCATGGATTATTACCTTCCCACCACTTTAAAATTGGTGGAAACTTATGAAAATTTCGACCGCATCAGTTCCCCCGGTGAAGAAATTGTCAAGGCAAAAAGGGAAATAGAGAATACTCTGGATACCATCAATCAGGCATTTACGGAACTTTTGAATAATCTGTTCCAGGATACCGTCTTTGACGTCACCACAGATGCTCAGGTTTTAAAGACCATGTTGGCCAGAGAAGGGCTGACACGAGAAATGGAACTGGTACCCAATGAGAGGGAACAGCAGGACTTTGTTCCTCCCCGGTACATGAACTAGATAAAACTGTTTGTAATGCGTCATATTACTTTTGACCTGACCAATGATACGCCTGTATAGGAACTATAAACATAAAATCAACATAGTATGGAGGAAGAAATGGACAGCAATTTAGATGAAATGTTAAAGCAAGCCCCCACCCTTACCCTGAACCCTTTTACTCAGGAGGAAAATTCCATGGGCACCACCCAAAACGCACCTGCCCCTGAGGAACCGAAAGCCCCTGAAATCACCCTAACCCCTGCGGAGCAGAAAATGGTAGATGATTTCGCTGCGCAGATAGACCTGAACAATACTCAGATGGTAATGCAGTATGGTGCGGGCAGTCAGAAGAAAATTGCCGATTTCTCCGAAAACGCTTTAAGCAATGTGCGTACCAAAGACATGGGTGAAATCGGCCAGATGCTCACCAGCGTGGTGTCGGAACTGAAGGATTTCAACGAGGAAGAAGAAAAAGGCTTCCTGGGATTCTTCAAAAAAACTGGCAACAGGCTTGACAGCCTGAAAATCAAGTATGACAAAGCGGAATCCAATGTGAACAGAATTTGCAAGGTAATGGAAAATCACCAGATTACGCTGTTAAAAGATGCCGCCATGCTGGACAAAATGTATGAACTGAACCTGAATTATTTCAAAGAATTATCCATGTACATTCTTGCAGGAAAGAAGAAATTGGAACATGCCAGAACTGTGGAACTTCCGGAGCTTCTTGCCAAGGCAGAAAAAAGCGGATTACCGGAAGACACACAGGCGGCCAATGATTTTGCTTCCATGTGTGAGCGTTTCGAGAAAAAAATATATGATCTGGAGCTGACCCGGACTATTTCCATGCAGATGGCGCCCCAGATTCGTCTCATTCAGAGCAATGATACCGCCATGTCAGACAAAATACAATCCACTCTGGTGAATACCATTCCCCTTTGGAAGAGCCAGATGGTGATTGCCATTGGATTAAGCCATTCCAGCGAAGCGGCAAAGGCGCAGAAAGAAGTCACGGACATGACCAATGCGCTTTTGAGAAAGAATGCCGAGACTCTGAAGATAGCCACCATTGAGACCGCCAGAGAGAGCGAGAGAGGCATTGTGGACATTGAAACTCTCACCGCCACCAATAAGACCTTAATCAGTACTCTGGATGAAGTGCTTAAGATTCAGGAAGACGGACGTGCCAAGAGAAAGAGCGCCGAAGCGGAGCTTGTTCGTATCGAAGATGAAATGAGGCAGAAGCTCCTGACTATGAGCCGCTCCTCCGGCAAGATGTAAAAATATACCCCATTGCGTTCCTTTATAAGTAATCCCTTCAAGATAGACGGTTGCACTTGCCCATATCGAAAAACAGGCAAGCAGAGCAGATTATCAACATGGATAGCTGCATTTGCCTATATCGTGTATAGGCAAGCAAAGCAGATTATCAACATGGCTGATTACACAAAAAAACGCAATGGGGTATTTTATCATCTTATGAAAAATAAAACACCTCGCCCCTGGGCCGAAAGGGAAGTCTCTTCCCTTTTGGTATTAAAAACGCATGTTTTCTTCTTATTTTCATTTGATCTTCTATTTCCCCGTCTGTAATGATTAAAATGGGACCATCCTTGGGAAAATCCGCCGCATCCTCCAATAAGTCAACCCCGGGCTGTAATATGGTTCCCCCCAATCCCTTCACCTGAACCCTTCCCGCAATGTCTTCCGGCGCCATATAACCGGCGTCATATGCGCAGGCATCACAAAACACCACTCTCACATAAGGAACTTCTTTTGCTGCCGCATAACTTGCAATGGCCCCCAAGGCATATCCTATTAATTTTGTCCCCATAGAACCGGAGGTATCCACCACCACTCCAAAAGTTCTGCTGTGTTCCGGAATCTCCCCCTGTACATAACTGGGCCTGGGAATATGGGGAGTACTCCCCTGACGGCGGCTGGGTCTGGCATAAGACCGCTTTTTTTCCAATGGGGCAAAATGGCGGTCAAACCATCTGGCCAGCTCCACATCCCAGGGAATGGGCGGAACTGCCAGAGCACGTATCTCCTGTATCAGACCTGCCGGAATATATCCCCGCCCTGTCTGATTGTGGTATTCCAATCCATTTTGCAAAGCGCTCTTGTAGAAATCGTCCAGGGAAGTGGCGCCGGAATTACGGAACCCGGAAGATCCTTTGGATCCGCCTATAATATCCCCCCTTCCGTAACCACGCAATGTCTCAAGCCTGGAATATTTCTTCAAGTCTCTCACCATCTGATCATAAAGAGTTTCCGCGGAAATATTCTTCAGATTCTCGTCATAGAGAAGTCCACGTTCCGGCATTTCCCCAATTCCCATATCATGCAGCCAACCATTGATGACATAATCGCAGGCAATATTCCACAACTCATGATTTCTCCCCTGACAGCGTTCATGATGCTGCAATCCCGCATGAAGAAACTCGTGTGCCAATACAAATTTTAACTCTTCCATGCGCAATCCTGCTGCCGGATTTACATAAATCTCTGCGCAAGTCACATCCACGGCCGCAATGGATATTTCATTTTCCACACATAACTTATAATCCTCAATAATTTTAAACCCGGAAGCCAACCCTCCAAGCAAGGGATAATGATTTATAAACCACATGGCAGCCTTCTGGGAAGAAGTATAATTTTTCCCCGTTCCAGAGTCATGTCCGCCCGCATTGCTTACCACCTTGGAGACAGAATAGGCCAACGCATAGGCAAAAGCTATGACATATTTGTTCTTCTGATTCCTGGACTCATCATAAAAAAGAGGCTTGTCAAGCCCCCACATATCCTGAACTCCCTGAGACGCAGTGCCAAACTCCTGATATTGTGCCGCACATCCATGTTCCGTCAAATACTCATATATTTTTCGTTCTTCTCCCACAGGACCCGGAAAGGCCATCACGGATGCGGCGCTTAAAGGCGCGCCAAACTTAATGTCATACAGAAATCTGGCAATATAAATATCGCAGGCCACATTCCATATATATGGATTACAGGAGACTTTCCATTTCTCCTCTCCTTTTCCAAAGAGATCTTTTATCCAATCACCGGGCATTTTTTCTCCGTCAAAATGCCCAAACGCAAGATGAAGCTCACAATGAGCAATGGCATAAGCCCATTGGGCAGGAGAAAGCAGCATATCCTGGTTCAAACAGATACAGCCGTCGCTGTCAACATATGCGGCTGACCTTTTATCCATGGTATGCTTGTCATTGATATAGATATAACCTTCTAATTTGGCGAAAAGGGGGTTGGAATTCCTTATGGCAATTCCCATTTCAATATTCTGTCTGTTCTTATTAATTTTATTTTTATTACCTGGCATTTATCAGACTCTCCCACCGGACGCAGTACTTGCCAGTCTCGGCAGATCCCTGACGATTTCCACCATAAACCATTCCGGCAAAATTTCCCCTTCCTCAGCGGATACTACCATCTGGGCAATTTCATAGTTTATCATAGATAATTCTTTGATTAATGCCTTTGCTCTGTGTGTCAGATTTTGTGTGTCCTTACTCATCTTCTGCCTGCTCTTGGGCAAATCATGAAGGAGCCTGGCCCGGAAGGATTGTGCCACAAAATATAAAACATCACGTTCCTCTGGCTTGGAAGGCCATTTTGCCCTGCCTGCCAAAATATCCGAGAGCAAATGGGTATTTCCCAATTGTTTGGTATACGCAAGAAACATTCCCGCATGATTGGCGGAAATGGAACCATAAGTCAATATCCTCAAAATATCCTCGGAAACTTCCTGCTCCCCTGCTCCATATTCTTTCAGGGCATCACTCAGCATATGCCAGGAACGGGGTGTGGAATAAGGTTCCTCTGTCTTGGGCGGCTCTGAAAAAAGATGATCCGGTCTCTGTCCAATATAATCTGTCACCCAGGGATGAAGTTTGTTCTCATATGCCCATTCCAACCATTGATTTGGGTCTGCTTTTAACTGTACATGAAACATACGGTTAATCAAAGCGGATGACATGGTTTTCACAATTGCGCCGTCATTAGAACGATTTCCGGCGCCAATTACCACACTGCCCTTGGGCAGATGATACTCTCCAATTCTCCTCTCATGAATTAAACTGTAAAACGCCTTCTGCACCTCCTGAGAACAGGCATTTAGCTCATCCAGAAATAGAACATAGGGTTCTTTCCGGGCAATCATTTTAGGAGGAAGGAATTCTGATGTTTCCCCTTTAATCTGTGGAATACCGATAATATCCTCCGGCGCCAGCTGGCTGCCCAGCAAAGACACGCAGGGCAACCCCACCATTTCCCCAAACCGTTCAACCAACGCAGACTTGCCGATGCCCGGCGCCCCCCAGATAAATACGGGCCGAATGGGCGCTATATTCAACAATACATCCAACAATTCATTTTGTGTAACCGAAAATGATAAATTCATGTAAATTCTTCTTTCTGTTTTTACACTATTGATACTGAGATTTCAGGTATTCAAGCCCAAGTCCCCCGCCGCAGGCATGGCTTTTACATATTCCATCAAATCTTTTTTATCATATTTTTCATCCCTTTTCAATGTCTCATTTTACTCACCGCTATACTGGCTACAGCGTATGCTTCATAGGCGGCATATGCCTGGGATAATTCAGTTCTGACAAATCCTGTCTGCTGCCCGCTTCCGTTCTCGCTTTCTTTTCTTGCAATCATTCTGTTCTCGTGGATGGCCTGGGCCTTTTCACTTTCCAGCACCCTTTTCCACATAGCTCTTTTTGCCTGAACTTCCGCATATTGCCTCTGGAGCTTTTTCCTTCGCTCTTCTCGTTTCTTCCAAAAGCTTCTCTGGGCCTTGCGGCTGTCCACATAGCTTCCCTTACTCCAACTCCGTGCGATATATTCTTCTTTGGCAGCTCCGAAACTGTGATCCACATACCTTCCTTTGGAAAGACTCCCCCAGGGATCATGATAATTAAAATCTCGCTCCAAAGTATCCAGTACCCATCTTTCATACTCAGGATCATTTTTCATTGCCTCAAATCCCTCATCCGTTATATTTACGGAAAAAGAACTGTTTATCTCCGTATTTCCAAAGGAGAGTTTTGTTATTTCATCATAAATATATTGCTTATATTCCTCCAATGTCATGTCTTTTACGAAAGCGCTTTTTACGTTTCCCGCCTCCGCAATATCCACACCCTGGGCAATTTTCTCCGCCACAAAATCCATAAAGTTTTTCCCAGACTGAGAATTGCTCTTCGCCACCCCGCCCTTTGCTGTATTTTGACAGGATTTTATCATGTAATCCACATACATTGTATGATTCATTTCCTTTGCCCCCTCTCCCATGGATATAACACAAATGATCCGACAATTTCCTTTTGTCTCATATATCGTATTTTCAGGCAGTATGCTTAAGGCAAATGTAACCAATTGTATAAAATTAGAACATTACATTTTTTGTATGTCAATTACGGTATTGCTCTGCATAATAACCACTCAGAGGAAAGGAATGGTTCATGGGGCCGGAACCCTTTCCAAGGTCAAGCTGCGCGGCCAGGGCTTCCGTGATATATTCCTTTGCTCTTTGTATGGACTCCAAAAGTCCAAATCCCTTTGCCAGATTGGACGCAATAGCGCTGGAAAGTGTACATCCTGTGCCATGGGTGTTTGGATTGCTTATTTTCTTGCCATGAATCCATTGCAGTTTGCCCTTTTCACAAAGCAGGTCGTCTGCATCGCTGAGAGAATGTCCGCCTTTTAAAAGAACCACACAGGAAAACTCTCTGCTGATTTTTTCCGCTGCGGCTTCCATATCTTCCTTGTACCGTATCGTCATGCCCGAAAGCACTTCCGCTTCCGGAATATTTGGTGTGACCACCGACGCTATGGGAAATAATTCCTGAATCAATGTGGACAGCGCTTCCGTCCGCATAAGAGAGGAACCGCTGGTGGCAACCATCACAGGGTCCACCACTATATTTTTTGCTTTATAATACTTAAGCCTTTCTCCTATTACTTTTATCAACTGAGCCGAGGATACCATTCCTATCTTAATGGCATCGGGATATATGTCCTCAAAAATGGCATCCAGCTCATTCTTCAGAAATTCTGGACTTACTTCCAAAATATCTCTCACTCCGGTGGTGTTCTGCGCCGTCAATGCTGTCACTGCGCTCATACCGTAGACCCCATTCATTGCCATTGTCTTCAAATCCGCTTGAATTCCGGCCCCTCCGCTGCAATCACTGCCGGCTATGGACAATACTGTATTCATAGTTGTCTTTCCAAAGGCAATCATCTTTTGAGACAGTTTTTTCAGTTCCCCGCATTCCTGTTCGATATTGTTGGAGGCAAAAACAGCAGATACCAGCGCCACACCGTCAATGCCGGTTCCAGCCAGGTCCATCATATTGGCTTTATTGATTCCCCCAATTGCCACAACAGGAATGTCTGTTCTGTTACAGATTTCTTTCAATACATCATAGGAGACTTCATCGGCGTCCTCTTTTGTGGAAGTGGAGAATACGGCTCCCACACCAAGGTAATCCGCTCCTGCTTCCTGGGCGGCAAGGGCCTGTTCCACTGTCTGAACGGAAACGCCCACTATCATTTTATCCCCGGCCAAAAGCCTTACATTACCGGCTTCCATGTCACTCTGCCCCACATGAATACCGTCGGCTCCGCATTCCAGCGCAATTTTTACATTGTCATTTATAATAAAGGGAATCCCATAAGAACGACATAAGCTTTTGATTTCCTTTGCCTCTTTTAGAAATTCTTCTTCCGACAGGTCTTTTTCCCTCAGCTGAATACAGGTTGCGCCTCCTTTTATGGCGGCCGTAACCTGCTCATGAAAGGATTGCCTTCCAACCCATGCCCTGTCAGTTACAGCGTAGAGCAGAAGCATCTCTTTTACTTTTTCTTTGATATTTCCTTTGATATTTTCTTTGATTTCTTCCATATTTTCTATCTGCTTTCCTCTTTTAATTGATGTATCCATAGGTCCTTATAAACATGATATACTTGTTCAACCGCCCAGATTTGATGAGGCAGAAATAACTTTTCCCTGATTTGCTCAAGAGTCAACCATACCAGATAGTGGTCAGGTTCCGTTGGTTCTGATACAATATCTCCGATTTCCATGTAATAAAAATAACCGATACCATGAAAATCTGTTTTTGTTTGTTCTATAAAATGAAAATAATCACCTTTGCATATAAGTTCTTTTGGAATTACAGAGAGGCCGGCCTCCTCCAGTGTTTCTCTAATAATGCAGTCAATATGACTTTCATTATTTTCAATACCGCCGCCAAGCAAAAAATAACCTTTTTCTCCATGATACAAATGAGTCATTACGACAGGTATTTTTCCATCAGCCGAAAAACCTATACCATATTCGCCGGTTCGTTCTTTGTATATTGTATCAGACTTTTTTATGCCAAATGTTTTTTCTAACAAAACAGTACCCTCCCTATTTCGGAAAATTGTTCCTGCTGCGCAAACTTGATGTACAATGCATATTCCTGCAAATCATGACTCACCTGGCAACTTTGCAAAATAGAATTTAGACTCACACTTTTTTCATTTGATTTTAAATCTTGCCATTTTTTCTAATGTATTGCTGTCAATGTTGCAGACAGCATCTATGATATAATTTCGATACGTGGCATTTCCATCCACTTTCCCCATTCTCTTGTATGCCATTTCTCCACATACTCCCATGGTACATACGGCCGCTGCCGCCGCTTCCAGAATGTTTTCAGGGCAGGCGGTAATGAAAGCCGCTGTCAGAGCCGAAAGCTGGCATCCTGTTCCTGTTATCCTGCTCATCATAGGATGCCCATTATAAATGCAGTAGGCTTTTTCTGCGTCGGCAACAATGTCTATGACGCCTGTAATTGCAATTATGGCATGGCTTTTCTCCGCAAAGGCTTTTGCAAAGCCTATGGCTTTCTCCAGATTGTCTTCTGTAATTACATCATTTACATTGGCGTCCACTCCCTTTGTAGAACCGCTTCCCATAGCAAGTGTTTTTATTTCAGAACTGTTTCCCCGTATGACACTGAATTTCACTTGCTGCATCAATTGAACTGCCGTATCCGTCCTTAACGCCGAAGCACCCGCGCCCACAGGATCAAGTACCACAGGATGTCCCAATTCATTGGCTTTTTTTCCGGAAGCGAACATGGCAGGTATTGTCCTTTGATTTAAAGTTCCTATATTGATATTCAATCCTCCGCATATGGATGTAATTTCCTCCACTTCGTCAATATCATCGGACATTATGGGCGACCCGCCACAGGCCAACAATATATTGGCGCAATCATTTACAGTCACATAATTTGTAATATTGTGAATCAATGGATGATACTTTCTCACATCATCCAAAATTTCTCCAAACATCATTTTTGCTCTTTCTTCCAATTTCATTTCTCCTTCCCATTGATAAGATAATAAGTTATGAGCCCTCGTGTGCATAAAAAAAGAAGTCAGCCAGCCTGGTAACTTCCGTAGAAAATACATTGCTACACCACAGTAAATGTATGTGTCTCAAATCCTATGATCCCTACGTTGGCATTACCCAAATCAGGTTATCGGTCGAAGGTCATACCTTCCTCTCAGCCTGTCATACAAGCTCCCGTTTCTTCAATTTTGTTTATTATACACCTTTTCCAGAGGCTTAGCAAGTTATGACGCTACCTATTTTTTTTTCAGCTGCCTCCTGCTTCTCACGCAGCCTTGACGAGTATTGTCCATGCCTGACAATTATGGCTGAACTGGTGTTCCAGGTTGTAGCCATAGTTTTATATTAATCTGCTGCGAATTAAGTTTAAGTCAGAATATGTTGATTGTATATTAGAAGGGAAAATGTTATACTCATATATGAAATCTTTCTATTCTATTGGAAAGTGAGGGAAAATGATGTATATTTCATTGAAACAGCTTATAAAAAATATAACTTTATTTCTGGCTCTTTTCTTCCTCTTTGGAGGATTTTCTTCTCATGCAGAGGAACTGACCCCTGTTTTCACTTTATCCACAGGCGGCGACGGAACCTATATGAAAGACGGCGACTACAATACATCCTATACCTTTCAAGCAGGCGACACAATCTCCGTAACATCAAAAGAAAACACTCCCATTTCCGGACTCTATATTATTTGGGACAGCCTGGTTCCAGAGTGGACCTTACATACGGATGCGGAAGATATTCTCTGCGGCCAGCACGGATTCCTGCATGAATACATTTCTCTTAATTCACCTGCGGCAGACACAGTTATCAATATTCTTCATGACAATGTTCGCATAAGTGATATTCGCGTTTTTGGTGAAGGCACACTTACGGAGGATGTACAGATATGGAATCCTCCTTGTGAGAGGGCGGATATTCTCCTTGTGCCGGCCCATGCGGATGATGAAATACTCTTTTTTGGAGGAATTATCCCAACCTATGGCGTAGAACAGGAGGCCCAAATTCAGGTTGCCTATATGTCCGAGTTCTGGAGTTCCGCAAAAATTCGCGAACATGAAAAACTGGACGGTTTATGGGAAGCCGGACTGCGAAACTATCCCGTATGCGGCAATTTTAAAGATGTATATTCCGATACATTGGAGAAAGCTCAGGAACAGTACAATTTCGATGACATGACAGCCTATATCACAGAACAAATCCGACGCTTTAAGCCCCAGGTCATTGTAACACATGATGAAAAAGGGGAATATGGACATGGTTTCCATATGCTGACATCAAAAGCCGTAACTACGGCAGTGGAAGCCGCTTCAAATGAGACTCAGTATACGGACTCCGCTTCCCTGTATGGCATATGGGACACCCCAAAGACATATCTTCATCTATACAAAGAAAATATGATACGCCTGGACTTAAGGAGTCCCATAGAATCCATGGGCGGCCGTACTGCGCTTGAAATAGCCGCAGATGCCTATAAAAAGCATGTTTCACAGCAATGGTGCTGGTTCTATGTATCGGATGATTATGAATACAGTTGCGCGGAATTTGGTCTATACCGCACATTGGTTGGCACTGATTCTCTGGGAAATGACCTTTTGGAGAATTTGAAAACCTATAAAGTTCAGCAACAGGAAGAAGAGCGCCTGGAAGCGGAACAGAGGAAATTAGAAGAGGAACGCCTGGAACGGGAAAGAAAGGAACAGGAAGAACAGCTGAGACTGGAACAGGAAAAACGGGAACAGGAAGAACAGCTGAGACTGGAACAGGAAAAATTGGAACAAGAGGAACAGCTGAGACTGGAACAGGAAAAACAGGAGCAGGAAGAACAGCTTTATTCTTTTATTATGATTCTGTTAATTATCATGGGCATATTGCTTACCATACTGATTATTGCGGGAACAGGTATGATTTTAAAAAGAAAAAACAGAAAATGATTTAACTTTTTTCCTGTTTTTTCTTTAATCTTTGCCGCAATGCTTTTATAATGTCCAGTATGTAAAGCTGCTCTTCCTTCTCAAGTGTTCCGGCTGCTTCATATAGTTCCACAAGTATTTCATCTTTTTGTAAAGGCGCCTCCTCCTTTTCCATTTTACCTGTTCCATAAAGCAGCCAGTTCTTGTTTATTTTCAAAGTATTACAAAGGGCAATCACCACAATATTTTGAGGCATGGTTTTATTTTTTTCAAGATTATATATGACGCCCCGGGATACGCCGATTTTTTTAGCAAGAGAATCCTGTGTAAAACCATGCTTTTTACGAATATAAATCAATCGTTCTCCCAGACTGTTCATTTCGCAACTCCTTTTCTGTTATGTATAATACTGGGCCTGAGCATCCCACAATTCCCTGTACAGTCCTTCCTGATGCTCTAATTCTTCATGTTTCCCCCTTTGTATTACATCACCTCCATCAAATACCAGAATATCTTCACAGAACCGGCAGGAAGCAAGCCTATGGGATATATAAATGGCTGTCTTATTGCCCACCATCTTATCAAAGCCAGCATATACTTCACATTCTGATTCCGGGTCCAGGGCAGCGGTAGGTTCATCCATAATGACAAAGGGAGCATTTTTATATATGGCACGGGCAATGGCAATTTTCTGCTTCTCACCACCGGAAAAAGTCACACCTTTGTCATCAAATTCTTTGCTGATATTCGTGGAAAGCCCTTTTTCCAGATTTCCATAACACTCCCCAAGACCAGCTCTGTTCAGTGCGTCCACCGCACGCTCTTCTTCCACTTTAGTCCCTGCTGCCACATTTTCTCCCAACGGAAACGCAAATACCTGAAAATCCTGAAAAACGACGGAAAATAATTGACAATATTCTGTATAATCATATTTTCTAATGTCAATTCCATTTACTTTAATGCATCCCTCAGTCACATCATACAGACGGCACAAAAGTTTGATAAATGTAGTCTTGCCCGATCCGTTTCTGCCCACTATGGCCATTCTCTCTCCAATGACAAATTTCAGATTCAAATCCTTTATCACATATGTTTCACTCCCGGGATACTTAAATGAAACATGATCAAATTCTACGGAGAACTTGCCATCCTGACGTTTTTCCATGGGTATGGTGCCTTCGTGTTTTCTCTGTGGCAGACCCATATATTTCACATAATCCCCGGCAAATGCACAATTTCCGCTAAGCCAGCTCAATTGATAAGTAGCCCTTCCTATGGCATCCATAAATTTCAAAATACTTGCCGCGTAAGTCACCACACCTCCAATGCTGATGATTCCGGCGCAGGCCAGCAAACCGGCAAACACATATACAAGAAAACCAGTGACAGCGGAAACAGATTGTTCCGTAAATATATCCAACATGATATAATGTGCCATTTTATTCATAGTTCTCTTTACATTGGACTCAATGCGCCGAAATTCCTTCTCATATAAATTCTGCTGTTTACATATTCTTAAATCTTTCTGTTTCTCATATCCCGAAAGAATTTCAAGATAATATTTGTTTCTGGTTTCATCGTTTGACATTTCTTTCCTGGCATCCGCTACTTTTTTACTGAAATACCTTCCCATTTGAAATTCTGTTATGACCAGAAAAATGACCACCACAAAAAGAAGTATCGACATGAGCCAGGAACCCATAAACCCCTCGGACAGAGAGTGACTGCCCCGGATAAACATGGGAACCACCACAAAAAACGCCATTAAAACCGTAGTGGCCGCAGTCATAATTTTATTCAGAACACTTAGAGTAATTGCCGTCAGGCTCCACCCTCCAAATTTTTCGATTCTCTGCCGCATTTCGTGAATTCCCACATCTTCCAGGTACTCATAATCCATGGACATGCTCTTTTGGTTCATGGGCTGTGCCTGAATCTCCTGCATATACTCAAGCTTTCGATTAAAAAACATGGTGAGAATGCCTTCCATAACGGACATTAGAAAGATTCCACCCACTCCCATGGCTGCGTACCGCAACAATTCCCCAATACTTTCTCCCGCATATACTGCGTCCACCAGCATTCCTGTCAAAATTACGGCAATAAAAGGACGTGTCCCCATAAATATGGATAAACATACCATGCTGATTAATACATCTTTATGCTTCTGAACCAGGTTTCCCAAAAGGGCAACTATATTTTTCCAATCTTTTCTACTCATCAAATACACCTCTCTCTTCCCCTGTTTTCACCTCATAAATGTCACCCATCAGCTGACTTTTTATCTTTCTTTCCTTTTCTTCCTGGTAATACTGGCTCTGGACTTGAAATAACTCCGCATATCTGGTCTTACCTGCAAGCAGCTCCTCATGCGTGCCCTCCTCAATGATTTTCCCATGCTCTAAAAGCAATATTCTGTCACAAAACCTGGTACTGGACAAACGATGAGAGATATAAACACTGGTCTTATGCTCCATGGATTTCCCATAATTTAAGTATAATTCATTCTCCGCAATGGGGTCCAATGCCGCCGTGGGCTCATCCAATATTACCAAAGGTGTATTCTGATATAGCGTCCTTGCAAATAACATTTTCTGCTTTTCGCCGCCGGAGAAATCAGTGGAACCCTGATTGACTTCCCTGACCAATAATGACCCTCCCTTTTTGGGAAGTTTTTCATAAACAGTTTCAAAATGAGACAATTCCAATGCTTTTTTCAGGTTTTCTCTGTCTATTTCTTCCAGATTTTGTCCTGTCAGATTTTCATCCAGACTTAATGCCATCATGGTAGAATCCTGAAACAATACGGATATTAGACTATAATATTCCTCCCTGCTAAATTCCTGTATGGGAATGTCGTTTAATAAAATATCACCTTCTGTAGGATGATAAAAGCCACACATCAATTTTACAAATGTGGTCTTTCCGGCGCCATTTAATCCAATAAGCGCTATTTTTTCTCCTGGTTTGATAACCACATTTATATTTTTCAACGTTGGTTTCTCATTGCCCGGATAGGTAAAAGAAACATTTCTGAATTCAAGCTTTACAGGATTTTGTTTTATTTGATTCAGTTTATCTTTTCCAATCCCTTCTCCTCTGTTCCATCGGTCTTTTGTCTCCAAAAATTCCCTCATATAACTGATGGAAGCACTGGTATTATTAAATCCCATTACCTGTCTCAGGACATCTTCAAAATAAAGCGCAAAACCATTCACCAAACCAATATAAAATACAAACTCCGCAACGGTAATCCTTCCATTCACTAATAAATGAATTAAAAATCCATAAGTTGCTCCATTCATTAAAAGCTGCAAGAAAGCATGGAAAATATTTCGGAACAGATACCAGTCATGTATGATACCATACATTTTCCCCATCTCCTTCAGTGAATCATCATATTTTTCAAGAAACCAATCCAGAAGATGATAGATGCGAATATCCTTTCCCGCTGCGCTGTCCGTTGCCTGGGCGGTAATATAACTTTCCTTTCTGGCAGAGAGCTGCAATTTCTCATAATACTCACTATGCTTCTTCCTTGCAATAGAAAGAAGCCACAGACTTATCCCCAGGGAAAACATGATAATTGCCAGAAGAAGTATGCTTTTTCCTGCCAGAAGAATTCCGTAAAGCATCACACCCACCATGGAAGAAAGGAACATGGGAAATGAAATAACCGCATTTGAAACACCCTGCCCAAAACGTGCCACACGCCAGGCATTTCCGGATATTTTCTGAAACTCCTCATCTTCCAGACAGTCATAGTCCACATCCATTATTTTATGTACAAATTTACCGGCATAATGATATTGAATAAACTGCCCTATATTACCGCAATATTCAATGAGCATGTTGTATACACAATTACATATCCACATCATGACCGCAATGAAAGCCATATGAAATACCAAATGAGGAATCGTAATCTGCGCAGTCAAATCCTCCACCAGTTTAGAGGGCAGATAAGTTCCCAACAGAGAACCAAAAGCCCCTGGCACCACTGCGAAAATCTGTGCCCAGAACAGCTTCCTGTCCCACTCTTTGGTTGCTTTCATGTTATAAAGAAAGTTACTGATAAGCCCATATTTTCTTCTTGACCTATCATCAAACACCTTGTTCATATACAGCATAATATTTCCTCCTGCCCAGTTCCGCAACTTGTCCGGTCCGTTGCTGTTTTTTCATATCCCATTTGACACTACCATGCAAAATTACCTTGCACCATTCGCCAAATGGATGCTGGCACATCCGCTTGGCTCATTGCACGCAGGAATCAAAAGTTGACATAAGGTCCTGCTGTGCCAAGCTTGTAACGTGATTGCTCTGAAATCATGGTATGGGATGCCCATTCGGTCTTTTTATCAACTTTATTTCACAGTATAGCATTTTTTTGTGCTCTTCCGAAAATTTTGCACGAATTGTATTTCACCACGCACGAATAGCAAATGGAACTAAAAGGTGCTGCATGTACATAAAAAAGAGCGGAACACACCCCGCTCTTTTCTATGATTCACATATGTTCCGCCTCTTTGGATTTTACAATGGGAAGCATAATCTCCGTTGCAAACACTCCTTTTTCCATCTGTCTGTTAATATAGCCATTATGTTTTGTCACAATATCATCTACCCTGAGCAATCCAAAACCATGATCCCCCTTTTTCATTGAAACCAAATGATTTCCCTTTCTCTTGGGATTACCAAACATGGAATTTGTTATACAGATATACAACTGCTGCTTCATGACATCAATGTATACACGAATGAATCTCTCCTGTTCCGGCACCAGTTCACATGCCTCCATGGCATTGTCCATAAGATTTCCAATCAATACTGATAAATCAATATCAGAAACAGGCAGATTATCCGGAACATGTGCCGTGGCGTTGACCTGAATATTACGTTCCTGTATCAAAGTCAGTTTACTGTTCAGAATTGCATCCACCATCACATTGCCTGTCCGCAGTACCATATCCACATTGGCCAAATCTTCTTCCAGGCGATCCAGATATTTTGAAGCTTTTTCATACTGTACCATGGCCAAATAAGCTTTCAGCGTCTGTATATGATTGTGATAATCATGACGCCATTCCCGCATGGTACGATACATAATTTCCACTTCATCATAGTGTCTGTCCACCAGGTCGTTTTGAAATCTTGAAATCTTCCAGTTGACATACCATGGCATGGCAAATATCCACAAAATCAAATTGACGACCACCATCAACAACAGTGCCGCTATTTGCCAAATCAAATCAATAACCCCCCATCAATTTAAGCTTCCTCTGTACAAATCAATAAAAGCCTGGTTCACTCCCTTTTCCGTACTCCGACTCACTGGAAGCCTGCGTCCGTCATCCATGGTCAATTGAGATTTTACTATAATTGAAACATGCCGCAGATTCACCACATAGGAGCGATGGCAGCGTATAAATTCTTTATGGGCCCCTAAATACTCCTCCATTTCACTAATGGAAGATCCAATCATATACTCTTCCCCATCCGTATATAGGACACACTGGTGTGCTCTCGCCTCCACATACCATATCTTAAACAAGGGCAGAGAGAGTGACCCATTTTCTGTCTTAAATAATAATTTTACTTCCTGTTTGCCTTTTCTTTTTACCCTGTCAAGAACCTCAAAAAACTTCTGCTTGTCTAATGGTTTTACCAAATAATGTAATGCTGCCACCTCATAGCCCTGGGACATATATTCATCATATCCTGTGACAAATAATATGGGAATTTCATTGTCCTGCTGTCTTATTTTTGCCGCAAGCTCCAAACCGCTCATTCGGCCCAGTCCAACGTCAAAAATCAACAAATCGTATTCCTTGTCTTCCTCCCAGAAAAACATAAAATTTTCTCCGCTTTGAAACAATTTCATTTCCAAAGAAATTCCACTTAATTTTGACCATTCTTCCAGGTATCCTTTCAGCAACTGCCTCTGCGCATCTTCATCATCACATATTGCAATCCTCATTTTTTCCTCCCTCTTACACCATCTGTTCCAATTGGGGTTATAATGACATATCAGGTCGCCATACCACAATCATTTGGAACAGAATGCAAACAGGTTTTATCGAAATGGGATGTTTTTTCAGCAAATTTATGCCGCCATAGCCTTATGTTCGTCCCTGGAATACAAAAGCTTCAGCACAATAGGAGTGGATATACTTGACACAATAATCAATAAGATAACAGAAGTAAAATATATTGGGGTCAACAGACCAACCGACAGTCCCTTCTGCGCCACAATCAAAGCCACTTCTCCCCTGGTCATCATTCCCACACCTATCTTAAAGCAATCAAGCCCACGGAACTTACACAATCTTGCCATGAGACCACATCCGATAATTTTACCCAACAATGCCACTACCACAAAGCCCAGGGAAAATAACAGAATACCTCCATCCACATTATCTATACTTGTCTTCAGTCCAATGCTGGCAAAAAATATGGGGCCAAAAATCATATAAGAGCTTACTTCCATTTTTTCTTCAATATAATTGGAATCTTTAATGGAACACAATACAATTCCTGCCACATAAGCGCCTGTAATATCCGCAATTCCAAAAAATTTCTCCGCAGCATACGCAAAGAAAAAGCAGAGGGCAAGGCTTATAATAGGAATCCGTCTTGTGTGCGGATAACGTGCGTCCAATATCTGAAATAATTTATATAGAACCCATCCCAGCCCCAAAGCAAGAACAAAGAACAAAACTGTGGAAATAACCACCTTTCCCGGATTGGAATCCGGGCTTTTAAATCCAACCACAAAAGTAAGGACAATAATCCCTATGACATCGTCAATAATAGCGGCACTTAAAATGGTGGTACCAACTTTTTCCCGTAATTTCCCCATCTCTTTTAATGACTGCACCGTAATACTCACACTGGTTGCGGTCATTATCACACCAATAAAAACAGCCTTATAAAATGCTTCCGAACCCCAGGGCGCCATTCCATAGAATCCCATATACAGAAATGTTCCAAATATAAGTGGTATGAATACGCCCGCACAGGCTATCAACAGCGCTACAGGTCCTGTCTTCATGAGTTCTTTCAGATCTGTTTCCAGTCCTGCGGAAAACATGAGCAACACCACACCTACCTCTGCCATCTCCATTAAAAAGTCTGTCTGTTGTACCAATCCCAAGACGCTTGGTCCAATGATTAATCCTGCCACAATCTCTCCAACTACCTGCGGCGCCTTACACTTTCTTGCAAGAATGCCGAATAATTTAGCGAATATAATGATAATCGCCAGGTCTTTAAACACACTGTATGCTTCCATAACTTTCTCCTCTTCTACCGTATTACTTTTTTATCCACAAAAGTATAGCACAAACTATAATATGATGCAATTTCTTATTATTGAAAATTTTTACCGTAAGCATTGGAGTGCGAAAAAGAAAAGGGCTGTCGCATTAAGAAATTCTACACAAGATACAGGATGTCTGGTAATCAGGCATACCTATATCCAGTGTCCATAACCCTTAATGCGACAGCCCCTTCCCCTTTCTTTTATTTTCTATTCTCTATTCTTCTGAGTCCTTCTCCTGTGTCAAATCCTTCTCTTCTTCCGTAAATTCCGTCAATGATTTCGTTGATGATTCATCAGAAGAGTTCTGGTTCAAATCAGAGACTTTGTCCTCAGCGGTATCTTCCATGTTCTCCACTTTTGCCCTGACTTTGGCAATCTGCGCCACTTTGATACCTTCGTCCAGGTTCATCATCTTCACACCGGAAGTAATCCGTCCAAGAGTGGAAATATCCTGCATTCTTAACTGTATGATAATCCCTTCCGTGGTAATCATCATGATTTCATTGTCATCATTGACAGCTTTCACTCCTACCACATTTCCTGTCTTTTCCGTGATTTTATAACATTTAACCCCTTTTCCTCCCCGGTTCTGTACACCGAACTCATTCAGATAAGTACGCTTCCCAAGGCCGTTTTCTGATACAATCAAAAGGGAATCTCCCTGGCTTTGAAGCTGCATTCCAATCACTTCATCTCCATCGGAAAGATTCATACCAATGACACCCATGGAACTTCTGCTGGTGGCTCTTACATCCGTTTCCCTGAACCTGATACACATACCCTGTTTGGTCACAAGCAAAATCTCACTGTCCCTGTCTGTGGCTTTCACTTCAATCAGCTCATCCTCTTCCTTCAAGGTAATGGCTGCTAGGCCCTTCTTCCGAATATTAGAGAATTCAGCCAGAGAAGTCTTCTTTACAATTCCCGTCCTTGTAACCATAAAGAGGTTTTTGCCGCTTTCATAGTCTTCTATTGGTATCATGGCCGTAATCTTTTCACCCGGGGTAAGCTGCAACAAATTTACTATGGCAGTTCCCCTGGCAGTTCTTCCGGCTTCCGGAATTTCATAGGCCTTTAGCCTGTATACCCTTCCTAGACTGGTAAAGAAATTCAGATAATGATGGGTGGTGGTCATGAGCAAATCTTCAATAAAATCATCTTCAATGGTCTGCATTCCCTTAATTCCCTTACCGCCACGGTTCTGAGACTTAAAATTATCCACCGTCATTCTCTTAATGTACCCTAAACTGGTAAGAGCAATCACCGTATTTTCCTTTGGAACCATATCCTCTTCAGAAAAATCCAACTCATCGTAACCTATTTTTGTTCTCCTGTCATCCCCATGTTTTTCGGAGATTTCAGATATTTCTTTCTTAATGACGCCCAACAAAAGCTTTTCATCTGCCAGAATTGTTTTTAATTCTGTGATTTTCAACTGCAATTCATTATGTTCGTTCTCCAGTTTCTCCCTTTCCAAACCGGTAAGGGCCCGCAGACGCATATCAACAATTGCCTGGGCTTGGGGGTCGGAAAGCTCAAAACGCTCAATAAGCCTTTCTTTTGCCAATTGAGTATTCTGACTGCTTCGTATGATGGAGATAACCTCGTCTATGAAATCCAGAGCCTTTAACAGCCCCTGTAATATATGATCTCTCTCTTCCGCTTTGTTCAGCTCATATTTTGTCCTTCTGGTGACAACATCCTCCTGATGTTTCAGATAATATGTCAGCATTTGCAGAAGATTCATAATTTTTGGCTCCTGGTTTACCAAAGCCAACATAATGACACCGTAGGAATTTTGCAGTTGGGTATGTTTATAAAGCTGATTTAATATCACATTGGCATTGGCATCTCTGCGAAGTTCAATCACAACCCTGACACCTTCTCTGTTTGATTCATCACGTATCTCCGTAATTCCGTCAATCTTTTTCAATTTCACCAACTCTGCAATCTTGATTATAAGGTTGGCTTTATTCACCATATAGGGCAATTCCGTAGCCACAATCTGACTTTTTCCATTGGACAATGTCTCTATATTGGTAATGGCCCGCACTACTACTTTGCCCCGCCCTGTCTTATAGGCTTCCTCACAGCCACGGGTTCCCAAAATGAGACCTCCTGTTGGAAAATCAGGTGCTTTTATCAAAGTAAGAATCTCTTCTATGGTAGTATCCCTGTCTTCCTCCACTCTGTTATCAATCATTTTATTGATAGCGCTAATCACTTCCCGAAGATTATGCGGAGGTATATTGGTGGCCATACCAACCGCAATGCCTGTGGTGCCGTTTACCAGAAGATTGGGATAACGCCCCGGCAATACTACGGGCTCTTTTTCCGTATCATCAAAATTCGGTACAAAATCCACGGTATCTTTATTGATATCTGCCAAAAGCTCCATGGATATTTTGGACAGCCTTGCTTCCGTGTATCGCATGGCGGCGGCGCCGTCGCCATCCATGGAACCAAAATTCCCATGCCCGTCCACAAGAGGATACCTGGTAGACCAATCCTGCGCCATATTCACCAGAGCACCATAAATGGAACTGTCCCCATGAGGATGGTACTTACCCATGGTATCACCAACAATACGCGCGCTTTTTCGATGAGGCTTGTCAGGGCCATTATTCAATTCAATCATGGAATAGAGTACACGACGCTGAACCGGTTTTAAGCCATCCCTTACATCCGGAAGCGCACGGGAGGCAATAACACTCATGGCATAGTCTATATAGAATGTCTCCATCCTTTCCTTTAAGTCTACCTCATGAATCTTATCTATTTCCGGATTGTTGTCAAAAATATCATCGTTCATGTTTTTCCTCTTTCTATTGTCCAAATCTCGCAAAGTCCCAATGAATTAATAAAAATCTATATTCTTCACAAACTTTGCGTTTTCCTCAATGAATTCCCGCCTCGGTTCCACCTTATCCCCCATAAGGGTTGTGAACGTGAGATCGATCTCCGCATCCATCTCTTTGTCATAATTCACCCGAAGCAATATTCTGCGTTCAGGGTCCATAGTGGTCTCCCAGAGCTGTTCGGCATCCATCTCTCCAAGCCCTTTATAGCGCTGAATTTTATTGCTCTGATCCCTTCCCACTTCCTTCAATATGCTCTCAAGCTCTTCATCACTGTAAGCATACCAAACCTTCTTGTTCTTTTCCAGTTTATACAGAGGAGGTTTCGCCAGATAAACATGGCCTTCTTTGATTAAATCCGGCATAAAACGATAAATAAAGGTCAAAAGCAGCGTACTGATATGAGCGCCGTCCACATCGGCGTCCGTCATGAGGATAATCTTGTCATATCTAAGTTTCGTGATATCAAAATCATCATGAATTCCAGTACCAAATGCCGTAATCATAGCCTTGATTTCGGCATTTCCGTATATCTTATCCAGCCTTGCTTTCTCCACATTTAATATTTTTCCCCGAAGAGGAAGAATTGCCTGAGTCGCTCTGGAACGGGCCGTTTTGGCGCTGCCGCCGGCGGAATCCCCCTCCACAATGTAAATCTCACAGTTTTTTGGATCTTTGTCGGAACAATCTGCCAGCTTTCCGGGCAATGCCATTCCGTCCATGGCAGTCTTTCTCCGAGTCAGATCCCTTGCTTTTCTGGCCGCTTCTCTTGCCCGCTGAGCCATAATTGACTTCTCACAGATGGTCTTGGCAACTGAAGGGTTCTGTTCCAGAAAATACGTAAGCTGTTCGCTTACAATGTTGTCCACTGCGCTTCTGGCTTCACTGTTCCCCAGCTTCTGTTTTGTCTGGCTGTCAAACTGAGGTTCCTCCACCTTTACGCTCACAATGGCTGTCAATCCTTCCCGGATATCCTCACCGGATAAATTGGCCTCATTGTCTTTCAAAAGTTTTGCGCTCCTGGCATAATCATTAAAAGTCTTTGTGACTGCGTTCCGGAATCCCTGTAAATGTGTTCCGCCCTCAGGAGTATTGATATTGTTTACAAAACTGAAGACACTTTCATTATAGGAATCATTATGTTGAAATGCCACTTCCACAAATATATTATTTTTCTCTCCTTCAAAATACAGGACACTTTCGTATAAGGGCGTCTTACTCTTATTCAAGTAGGATACAAATTCCTTGATTCCTCCCTCATAATAGAATTCCACAACCTTTTCTTTTGTCCTTCTGACCTGTGGCTCTATCTTATCATTGCCCTCTCCAACCATCTCCTGATTGTTATCCTGAACCGCCTTATCCCCTGTATTTTCTTCCGTCCCGTTTTCTTCCCTGTCTCCTTCAGCCCGCTTTAACAGTTCACTGATCTGGCTGTTCTCATGGTCCGTTTCTACAAATATTTCTTTTTCCTTTCTTTCGTCCCGGAGAATAATTCTCAGCCCCTTAGTCAGGAATGCCATTTCCCGCAATCTCAGTTTCAATATATCAAAATCAAATACGGTGGTCTCCGTAAATACAGTCTTATCCGGCAGAAAGGAAATCTTGCTCCCTGTCTTCTCCGCAGGGCATGTTCCTATTACTTTTAAGGGATAACAGGCTTTCCCATTTTCATAACGCTGCTTATAAATCTGTCCGTCCTGACAGATTTCCACCTCAAGCCATTCAGAAAGGGCATTTACAACGGATGCACCCACTCCATGAAGGCCGCCGGAGACCTTATATCCGCCGCTGCCAAATTTTCCTCCTGCGTGAAGCACGGTAAATACCACCTCCACTGCGGAAATCCCGGCTTTTTGGTTAATCCCCACCGGTATTCCCCTGCCATTGTCAGTGACAGTAACAGAATTATCTTCATGAATTGCCACATCAATTGTATCACAATATCCTGCAAGTGCTTCATCCACGGCATTGTCCACAATTTCATATACCATATGATGAAGACCTCTGCTGGAAGTAGTGCCAATATACATTCCCGGAACCTGCCTGACAGCTTCCAATCCTTCCAAAATCTCAATCTGATCCGCGGTATACTCGTGATCCACTGCCGTAATATTCATAGCTTCTTTGCTCATAGTTACATATACCCTTCCTTAAAGCAGAGTTTATTAGATATTCTCCTAAGACTTATATGCTGCTCATACAAGTAACCTTCCCCTGGGAAACTTCATACACTTTATTCATTTCAAAGCGGTGATTGACAAATTCCTCTAAACCGGTACAGGTTATAATGGTCTGAATATCCCCTATACTGTCCAATAGAAAATTACGTCTGTTGGAATCCAGTTCTGAAAGCACATCATCCAGCAGTAAAACCGGTGTGTCCCTGGTAATTTTCTTTACAAGTTCTATTTCTGAAAGCTTTAATGACAAAGCTGCCGTTCGCTGCTGCCCCTGGGAACCATATTTTCTGATATCCACATCCCCCACCATAAAAGAAAAATCATCTCGATGGGGTCCCACCGAAGTCATTTTGGATCTCATATCCCTGTCCTGGCTGTTTCTCAATTTATCCTCAAATTCACTCAATTTTACGTCAGGTTCATAATGAATCCTGATTTCTTCCTTGTCTCCTGACAATTTCTTATGTATATCAAATATAATTTCATTTAATTGTTCCACAAATAGATTTCTGCGTTCAATAATTTTACTTCCAAAAGATACCAGCTGCATATCCCATATACTTAAAGTTTCCTTTAAATCAGGATTCAAATACATATCCTTTAAAAGCTTATTGCGCTGATTTACTATTTTATTATAATGATTCAAATTATAGAGATAAAATCCATCCAGCTGACAGAGCTCCATATCCACAAAATGTCTTCGCTCAGCGGGACCATTCTTGATAATTCCCAAGTCCTCCGGTGAAAAGAATACCACATTGCACAATCCCAATAAGTCTGCGGCTTTTTTAATCTTCTGCCCGTCTATGGCAATTCCCTTGGACTTATTCTTCCGCAGATGCATATCAATCCTGGTTTGAACGCCTTCTTTTTCCAGATAAGCTCTGATATGGCCTTCTTCTTTGTCAAAATTTACAATCTCCTTGTCCTTGCTTCCCTTATGAGATTTTGTCGTGGCCATCACAAAGATTGCTTCCAGTATATTCGTCTTTCCCTGGGCATTGTCTCCGTACAGAATGTTTGTGCCACGGTCAAACTGCATAATAAGTGAATCATAATTTCTGTAATCAGCCAGTTCTATTGACTTTATAATCATGTTTATACCGTCTTTACTTTTCTATTTTAATTTCTTCCCCATGAAATTCCACCATATCACCGGCCACAAGCTTTCGTCCGCGCCTTGTATCCACCTCACCGTTTACCTTTACCTCACCGTCCTGAACCACTATTTTCGCTTCCACACCTGAATCCACCAGCCCGGCTGCCTTTAATGCCTGACCTAATTTAATATAATCGTCCTTTAAATGAATGAAATGCATTTTATCCCTCTTTCATTACGGCATTCAGCCGCAATATTGATTTTCTACAAAATTCTACAAAACATGACCATAATTCAAACATCACTCAGTGATATCCCCGTGAATTAACGGGGATAATTTGCCACCAGACTTACAGGAAGAATCAAATAAATATAATTTTTATCCTCATTTTTAATAAAGCAGGGTGCCTTTGGATTCACCATATAGAGATCCACTGTCTCGTCATCTATCACTCTCAGGGCATCTATGAGGAACTTGGGATTAAACCCAATCATCAAATCTTTTCCCTGTTTCTCAATATCAATGTCTTCTTTCATGCTGCCCAATGTGGAATCAATTTTAAGCTCCATTGTCCCGTCGGCAATATTGATGACAATGGGTTTTCTTTCCCCTTCTTTTGTGAGCAGCGTCGCTCTGTCAATACAATTCAGCAATTCTTTTTTATTGATTTTCACTTTTGTCTCATAATCACTGGAGAGCATTCTGTCGATATTGAAATATTCTCCTTCTATGAGTCTGGACACCACTACAGTATTATCAAATTCAAATACAATATGCTTTGGGGCAAAATAAATTGTTACAAAGCTGTCAGCATTTCCGGGAAGTATTTTACTTACTTCGTTTAAAGTCTTGCCTGGAACCACCACTTTTTTGGGGGAGTAACTTTGGCGAAGCTGAATATTGCGAATGGAAATGCGATGACCGTCAGAAGAAACCACACGCATTTCTTCCCCATTGATTTCAAATAATTCACCTGTCATCAATTTGTTATTCTCATTATCTGAAATTGAGAAAATAGTCTGTCTGACAACTTCCTTTAACGTGAACTGACTGATGGAAATATGATCTTCTTTTTCCACCACAGGGAGATAGGAAAAATCTTCTCCGGATTTTCCGATAATTGTAAATTTGGCCTTTTCACATGTAATGGTTGTCTTATAGGAGGAATCTGTTTCTATTTTGATATCGCTGTCAGGCAGTCTTCTTACCATTTCAAGTAATATTTTGGCGTCAAGGGCAATGACACCCTTTTCAATGATATCTCCTTCTATGGTGGTTTCAATCCCCAGATCCATATCGTTGCCTGTAAGAGTTATGACACCGTTGGCAGCGTCTATCAATATACATTCCAGTATTGACATCGTCGTCTTATTTGAGACAGCTTTGGAAACAATTTGTACTCCATTCAGCAGATTTGATTTGGAAACAACTAATTTCATATGCGCAGCGCCCTCCATGATATAATATAAAGAATTTAGTAGTAATCTTAGTAATGGCTGTTGATATGTGCAAAACTATCTCCATTATACTATTTTTTGGGAAAAAAGGGAATGGAAAACTTGTTAATGTTTTCAGAATAACCTGAGAATAAATCTGAAGTTATTCACATTCTTTTTTCATACTGTTATCCTGCCCCGGAAAATAATATTGTTATCAACAGAGATATCAACATCCAAACCACAAAAACACAGCAGACATTTGTGTTATATTTCATAGAAATTATTAACAGCGTGAATCTTTTAAGAGGGATTTATCTTTTAAGAAGGATATATCTTCTAAGAAGGGTTTATCTTCTAAGAAGGGTTTATCTTCTTTATGATAATGTCAACCTTACTTCTAAGTTCACTGTTGTTCTCAAGTTCAGCACTGATTTTATTGACACCATGGATAATTGTGGTGTGATCCTTCTTGCCGAGAAGTTTTCCTATATTTACATAAGATGTATCCGTAAGTTCACGGCATAAATACATAACAATCTGTCTGGGAAGAACAAATTCGGAATTTCTCTTTTTGGATGTTATGTCTTCTGATTTTACACCAAAATGCTCAGATACCACATTGATAATCAGTGATGGAGTAATTTCTTTTGATTTGTTAGGGTAAATTACATCTTTCAAGGCCTCTTCCGCCACGGCAAGAGTAAGATCCACTTTATTCAGCTTTGCGGATGCTACAATTTTGTTAAAAGCTCCCTCCAGCTCCCGAATGTTGGATTTAATGTTGGTGGCAATATATTTAATGATTTCTTCGTCTATGGGCCTGCCGCAGGATTCTACATTTTTGCGCAAAATTGCCATTCTGGTTTCATAATCGGGAGGCTGAATGTCCGCAATCAGGCCCCATTCAAAACGGGATCTGAAACGTTCGTCCAGGGTTTCAATCTCTTTGGGAGGTTTGTCTGAAGACAGAATAATCTGTTTTCTGGCGGAATGAAGCACGTTAAACGTATGGAAAAATTCCTCCTGGGTACTTTCTTTTCCTATAATAAATTGAACATCGTCAACCATCAGCACATCAACCGTCCTGTATTTTTCACGAAGCTTGGACATGGAGGCGGCGTTACCGTTTCGTATGGATTCGATTACCTCATTGGTGAATTCTTCACTGGTTACATACAATACTTTTTTATCAGGATTGTGTTCCAGTATAAAGTGGCCTATGGAATGCATGAGGTGGGTTTTGCCAAGACCGGGGCCGCTGTACAGGTAGAGAGGATTGTACACATGTCCGGGAGTCTCCGCCACGGCAAGGGAAGCCGAATGCGCGAACTTATTACTGCTTCCGACTACAAAGGTATCAAATTTATATTTGGGGTTTAAATTTGCGTTTTCATAATTCATATTGTAAGAAGCGGAAATGTTTTGATTGTCCTGTTCATTCTCCTGGGGAACAGCGTCACTTTCCAAAATGAATTTTACATCATAAAAATGGTTAAACATTTCCGCAATCGTAACCTGGAAAAAGTCGCTGTATTTTCCTGAAATATAATTCAGAGCATGGGACTTGTCCGACGGAATTATTATTATGACTTCATTATTTACAATGGTATAGAATTCCAGGGGCGCAACCCATGTGTCAAAAGAAACCCTGGTCAGGCTGTATTCCTTACATATGGTTTCTTTGATAATGGACCAGTTTTCTCTGATATAATTGATTTCCGTATTCAAGTCAGTTTTCATAATGTGTTCTTTTCCATGCATATGATATTCCTTTATTGCCGGGCGCATTGGCAGGGCTGTGGCTCTTTTGATGTAGTTTCCCTTTCGGTTCCAAAGCGGCTGAACATTCTTTGCTTTGGACGATATTTGTGGGGGGTCGTAATCCCGCCCTTCTATTGTAATATAGATTCCCTAATATTTCAAATATAAGTTTTGTTCATAAGGGGTATAATTTTATCCACATCATGTGGATAAATATGTTTATAAACAGGAGGTGTGAAAGAAATTGTGGATATAAATGTGAATATGTGGATAAGTGTCAAAATTGGACAAAGCTGTTATTCAGTGGGTTTTTATAATTTCTTAATTTTTATTACACATATTATTCAAATTTTTGCGTAAATTATCCACAAGTAATCAACATCATGTGGATAACTAATTTCCACATTTTTTATGTGGATATCTATGTGAATATTGAGGAAAAAATTTTTTTGATTTTAAAAAATGAGGTTTTTAACGAATTTTTCTTGACATATGGCGAAATTTCTTATACAATCAAAATGCTATTTTCCGAACAGAGAGAAGGAGGTGCTATATTATGAAAATGACTTATCAGCCTAAAAAGCGTTCCCGTGCGAAAGTTCATGGCTTCAGAGCCAGAATGAGCACGAAAGGCGGAAGAAAGGTTTTGGCAGCAAGACGCGCAAAAGGAAGAAAGAGATTATCCGCGTAAAGCTGCGGCAATGTGACAGGTCACAGAAATGTGGCCTTTTTGTATTATTGTACGTCAAATGGTTGACATTTATGAAACATTTTGAGAGTTTGAAGAAAAATTACGAATTTCAATCTGTATATAGAAACGGCAAATCTTATGCAAATAAATATCTGGTAATGTATGTGAAGGAAAATGGCGCCGAAAAGAACAGGATTGGAATCAGTGTGAGCAAAAAGGTAGGCAACAGCGTTGTAAGGCATCGGATTACAAGGTTGGTGCGGGAGAGTTATCGGTTACATGAGGCAATGTTCAATAGTGGTTTGGACATAGTGATCGTTGCAAGGAAAAGTGCGGCCACAGCAGGGTATGATGAGATACGAAGTGGGCTGCTTCACCTTGGAAAGCTTCATCATGTGGTTGTTCCACAGTAAGGAATAGTTCTATTAGATATGAAAAAAATTTTGATTGCCGGTATCAGATTTTATCAGAGGCATTTATCTCGTTTCAAAAGTACAAGATGCCCCTATGTTCCATGTTGTTCTCAATATGGATTGGAGGCAATAGAAAAGTATGGTGCCTGTAAGGGAAGTCTCCTGGCTGTGTGGAGAATATTGCGCTGCAATCCTTTTTCAAAAGGAGGATATGATCCTGTTCCGTAAAGGGATAGGTTTCCTCCTTTTGTTTTATGGTACCGTCAATGAAAGTTTGTATGTTTTTAACGGCAAAGTACAGATTCTTCAATGATGTGATTCGGCATAATCGGAGGGTAAATGAACCTAATTTTATTAACTCAGAATACGACGCCTATTATAGGACAAATAGCGTGGCTTCTCGGCAAGATCATGAATGGTATCTTCTATATCATTGATATGATAGGGATTCCTAATGTGGGCCTGGCTATTATTTTGTTTACGATTATTGTAAACCTTTTGATGCTGCCGCTGAATATTAAGCAGCAGAAATTCTCAAAGCTTTCTGCCAAGATGAGTCCTGAGATTCAGGCGGTTCAGCAGAAGTACAAAGGAAAAAATCAGGACCAGCAGGCAATGATGGCGCAGCAGCAGGAGATTAATGCCATTTACGCAAAATATGGAGTCTCACCCAGCGGCAGCTGTGTGCAGCTGTTAATTCAGATGCCGATTTTGTTTGCATTGTATCGTGTCATTTACGCCATGCCCGCTTATGTTACAAAAATAGGCGATACTTTCAGGGTTTTGGCGGACAAGATTATCTCTGTGGATGAAGGAGGTTTTCTCCGGGAGTCAGGCAGTGAAACCATATCCAATGTGGTTTCCATGTATGGAAAATCCATGACAGACGGAAATTTGTCGAATGGAATCATTGATGTATTGAATAAGCTGTCTTCTCTGGATTTGGCTTTTATTGCGGATCATTATGATTTGTCCCAGCTTACGTATGAGGGGCAGCTGATATTGAGCAATGAGACCACAAGAGGTCTCATAGATGTATATAATAATTTCCTTGGATTAAATATGGGAGATTCTCCGTCTGTTCTGGTACAGAGAGCGTGGTCTTTGGGGCAGTGGGGAATTTTGGTAGGAGCGATTCTGATTCCTGTACTATCCGCAGTGACCCAATGGATTAATGTGAAGCTCATGCCCCAGCAGCCTACAAACAATAATGACCAGGCATCTTCCATGGCGGCTTCCATGAAAACCATGAATATGATTATGCCTTTGTTCTCTGCCTGGATTTGTTTTTCACTTCCTTCCGGTATGGGATTATACTGGGTGGCGGGAAGCGTTGTAAGAAGTATTCAGCAGGTAGTAATTAACCGACATATTGATAAAATGGATTTTGAGGAGATTATTAAGAAAAATTCCGTCAAAAGCGCGAAAAAAATCCAGAAAATGAAAGAAACCCAGGAAAAAATGAATGCTTATGCCAATATGAATACAAAGAATATTCAGAAAAAAGCAAGCTTCTCATCCGGTATGTCAGAGCAGGAAAAGGAAAAAGCTTATAAGAATTCAACAGAAAAGGAAAGCGGAATCAAGGCCAAACCCGGAAGCATGATGGCAAAAGCAAATATGGTAAAAGAATATAATGAGAGAAATAACAGCAATAAGGGGTAAGCAGGGAGGATTTGAAGATGGGATCGGAATATATTGAAGTAACGGCTAAGACAGTAAACGAAGCAATTACGGAAGCGTGCCGGAAACTCAGTGTTACCAGCGATAAACTTGAGTATGAAGTGGTAGAGGAAGGTTCAGCCGGTTTCCTGGGTATTGGGGCGAAGCCTGCGATTATCAGAGCAGCGGTTAAATTTGAGAAAAAATCTGTGGATGAGGCGGCCAAAATCTTTTTAAATGATGTATTCTCCGCAATGAATATGAAAGTTA
The DNA here is from genome assembly GCA_910586435.1 of uncultured Acetatifactor sp. Classification (GTDB taxonomy): domain Bacteria; phylum Bacillota; class Clostridia; order Lachnospirales; family Lachnospiraceae; genus Acetatifactor. The sequence goes on from CAJUGT010000003.1 coordinate 55,803, forward strand.
CTGTTCATGTGAAATATGATGAAATTGAGAAGACTATGGATATTGATCTCACCGGTGAGGAAATGGGTGTATTAATCGGTAAAAGGGGACAGACGCTGGATTCGTTGCAGTATCTGGTTTCTTTGGTGGTAAATAAAGAGGTTGACGATTATATCAGAGTGAAAGTTGACACGGAAAATTATCGTCAAAGACGAAAAGAAACGCTTGAGAATCTGGCGAAAAACATTGCTTATAAGGTTAAAAGAACAAAGCGCCCTGTCTCTCTTGAACCTATGAATCCTTATGAAAGAAGAATTATTCATTCGGCGCTGCAAAACGATAAATATATTACGACACATAGTGAAGGGGATGAACCTTTCAGAAGAGTGGTTGTCACTTTAAAGAGATAAGTGTGAAGGAAATCACTGAGCTCGCAAAAACCTCGCTAAGAGATTTCATACTCTGCGGGCAGAGATTCTTCACACATAAAGAACGCAAAAGCAGCGTTCTTCATGGATTGTTTGTGCCGCCAAAGCCGGCATGTCTGGAAATGTGAGGATAATGGAAATGGGAGAAACCGGATATAGTTTTATATCCGGTTTTTGTGGCTATGTGAAACCCAAAACGCAGCGGAAAGTGTGGGAGTGATTATGGAGAACTATGATACAATTGCCGCCATTGCCACTGGAATGACGGATTCTGGAATTGGAATTATAAGGATCAGCGGAGAAAATGCGGTGACGGTTGGAAACCGCTTGTTCAGATCCCCTTCCGGTAAAAAGATATTGGACAGCGCGCAGAGTCATATGTTATATTATGGCTATGCCGTATGTGAAGAGTCAGATAAGATGATTGATGAGGTGATGGCAGTAGTTCTGAAGGCGCCAAGGAGCTATACCGGTGAGGATACGGTGGAAATTCAGTGCCATGGCGGTGTGCTGGTGATGCGCAGATTGCTTGATATTATATTAAAATATGGCGCCAGGCTTGCCATGCCGGGAGAATTTACCAAGAGAGCTTTTCTGCATGGAAGGATAGATTTATCAAAGGCGGAAGCTGTCATGGATCTCATTTCATCTCAGAATGAGGCCGCTTTGGCCGCGTCAGTGAATCAGCTTCGAGGAGCTCTTGCAGACAAAATAAAAAATTTACGGGAAGAGCTTATATATGAGATTGCTTTTATTGAATCCGCCCTGGACGATCCGGAGCATATGGATTTAGAGGGGTATCCGGAAAAATTACTGGCAAAGATAATGATATTATCAAATGATATAAGCGGATTGATTGCAGGAGCAGAGGATGGAAGGCTGATAAAGGAAGGCATCAATACGGTGATTGTAGGGAAGCCCAATGTGGGCAAGTCATCTTTTTTGAATTGTCTCCTGGGAGAGGATAGGGCTATTGTGACGGAGATAGCCGGAACCACAAGGGATATTTTACAGGATACGGTAAGGATTGGATCTATCAGTCTTAATATAGTGGATACGGCGGGAATTCGGGAAACGGCAGACAGGGTGGAAAAAATCGGAGTGGAAAAAGCAAGAAAATACGCTAAAAACGCCGATTTGATAGTGTATGTGGTGGATGCTTCCGTGGCTTTGGACAATGATGACAAGGAAATTGTGTCGCTGATTAAGAATCAGAATATAATTGTGCTGATGAATAAAAATGACTTGGTAAGTACAGTCACGGAAGAGGATATTAGACTCTTGTTTCAGGACAGGACAGAGGAAAAAAGGCCGCCGGTGATATTAAAAATATCCGCTGCGCTTTGTGAGGGAATGGCAGAATTTGAAGAGGCGGTAAAGGAATTATTTTTTCATGGAGAAATAGCAAGCGGCAATGAGGTTGTGATTACTAATCTAAGGCATAAGGAAGCGTTGCAGGAAAGTTTGGACGCCCTGATGCTTGTGAGAAAAAGTATTGAAGAAGGTATGCCGGAAGATTTTTATTCCATTGATTTGATGAATGCTTATACCGCTTTGGGTAGAATCATTGGCGAAGCTGTGGAAGATGATCTTGTGGAGGAGATTTTCTCAAAATTCTGTATGGGAAAATGATGTGGCATACAATTGTGGATAACAGAAAATATTTACTGGAATACAAAATGGATGCCCAAAGCGGGCAGGGGTATGGATATGGAAAAGGTAGATGTTTGTATCGTGGGCGCAGGTCATGCGGGATGTGAAGCAGCTTTGGCATGTGCCAGATTGGGGATGGAGACGGTAATATTTACGGTAAGTGTGGACAGCATTGCTCTCATGCCCTGTAATCCGAATATTGGAGGTTCTTCCAAAGGACATTTGGTCAGGGAACTGGATGCCCTTGGAGGGGAGATGGGTAAAAATATTGATAAAACATTTCTTCAGTCCAAGATGCTGAATGTTTCCAAAGGTCCGGCCGTTCATTCTCTTCGCGCGCAGGCGGACAAGTCCGAATACTCCAGGGCAATGAGGAAGGTTCTGGAGGGGCAGGAACATATAACCATTAAACAGGCTGAGGTTTGTGAACTTTTATGGGAAGAAGTATCCCATAATGATTCCCGGAAACCAAGCGGCATAAATGCTGAAAAAGGGAACAGGAAAAAGATAAAGGGTGTCAGGACTTACACGGGGATGGTCTATGAGTGCCATGCCGTGGTTTTGTGTACGGGTACTTATCTTGGGGCAAGATGCCTGTGTGGTGAGTCAATCACTTATACGGGTCCCAATGGGTTGCAGGCGGCGACGCATCTGACACAGTCTCTGAAGGATATGGGGATTGAGCTTCGGCGTTTTAAGACGGGCACACCTGCCAGGATGGATGGGAGAAGTATTGATTATACAAAGATGGAAGAACAATTTGGAGATAAGAGGGTGGTGCCCTTTTCCTTCTCCACGGCTCCGGAATCGGTTCAGAAAGAGCAGGTATCCTGCTGGCTGACCTATACAAATGAGGAAACCCATGAGATTATTCGTAGTAATCTGGACAGATCACCTATCTATGCGGGAATTATAGAGGGTACGGGCCCAAGATACTGTCCGTCCATAGAAGATAAGGTGGTAAAATTTGCCGATAAGAACAGACACCAGGTATTTATAGAACCGGAAGGGATGCATACAAATGAAATGTATGTTGGGGGCATGTCTTCTTCTTTGCCGGAAGATGTACAGTTGGCCATGTATCGCACGGTTCCGGGACTGGAACATTGTAAAATTGTGAGAAATGCCTATGCGATTGAGTATGACTGTATTGATGCCAGACAGTTAAAGACAACTCTTGAATTCAAGGATATAGAGGGATTATTCAGCGGAGGACAGTTAAACGGGAGCAGCGGATATGAGGAAGCGGCCTGTCAGGGGTTGGTTGCAGGTGTCAATGCGTCCATGTACATACTGGGCAGAGAACCTTTGACAATTGACCGGTCTGAAGGTTATATAGGAGTTTTAATTGATGATTTGGTTACAAAGGATAACAGGGAGCCTTATCGTATGATGACTTCCCGTGCGGAATATAGACTGCTTCTGAGACAGGATAATGCTGATTTGCGTCTTCGGAAAAAGGGATATGAAATCGGTTTGATTTCCAGACAGGAATATGAGGCGTTACTGGAAAAAGAAAAGATGATAAAGGAGGAAATCAAACGACTGAAAGATACTTCGGTTGGCGCAAGAAAAGACATTCAGGAGTTTCTTCAGGCACATGGCAGTTCCGAATTGAAAACATCCGCAAGTCTTGCGGAATTAGTATGTCGTCCTGAACTTTCGTATGAAATCATAGGAGAGATAGATCAGAACAGAAAGCAATTGCCTGAAACGGTAAAAGAACAGGTGGAAATTGAAATCAAATATGAAGGGTATATTGAAAGACAGACCCGTCAGGTTGAGCAGCATAGGAAAATGGAAAGAAAACTCATACCGGAATACATTGATTATGATAAAATTTCCTCCCTCAGACTGGAAGCCCGGCAAAAACTAAAACTGTATCGTCCCGTCTCCATTGGACAGGCTGCCAGGATTTCTGGAGTGTCTCCTGCGGATATTTCTGTTCTGCTGGTATACTTAGAACATAGTTTTTATTTGAAGAATGAATAAACATATGGTATAATGTCCGCAAAGGGCAGAGCCAAGCGTCCAAAGACGCAACTGCCAAACTTGTTTGAGCAGATGCGTCTTTGGACATTTGGCAAGCGAAGCGAACCCGAAAAACAGAAGGTTTTTCGGGTCTCTGCCCGAAGAATCGCAGAAATCATGGAATAAAGTTGACACAGAAATGCATTGTGTCAACTTCTGATTCCAAGTGCGTTTCAGCGCAAGAAATAAATATGTATTAATATTCTTATCTTGAGGAGGGTATATTGATGAGGTTGGTTACACGTTCTGATTTTGATGGTTTGGCATGTGGGGCATTGCTTCTGGAAGCCGGAATTATTGACAGTTGGAAGTTTGCGCATCCCAAGGATTTACAGGATGGTCTGGTAGAAGTAAATGAAAATGACTGTCTGGCCAATGTGCCGTATGTGGAAGGGTGCGGATTGTGGTTTGATCATCATTCCAGTGAACATGAAAGGTTGGAGCTTCAGGGAAAATACAAAGGCGAGAGCCGTATCACCCCTTCCTGCGCAAGGATTATTTATGAATATTATGGCGGCAGAGAACGTTTTCCTCAATTTGATGAAATGATGGAAGCGGTTGACAAGGTGGATTCCGGTAATTTGACTATTGAAGAAGTTATGAATCCTGAAGGGTGGATTCTTGTGGGGTTTTTGATGGATCCAAGAACGGGATTGGGCAGGTGGAGACAGTTTTCCATTTCTAATTATCAGTTGATGGAGAAGCTTATGCATGCCTGCTGTACAATGAATACGGAAGAAATTCTGGCATTGTCCGATGTGCAGGAACGTATTGAGGTATATCTTGAACAGACGGAAAAATTCAAAAAAATGGTTGCGGATCATACAAAAGTAAACGGAAATGTGATTATCTCTGATTTAAGGGGTGTGGAACCTATTTATACTGGGAATAGATTTATGATTTACAGTATGTATCCGGAACAGAATATCTCTGTCTGGATTGTGAGCGGAAGGGGCGGAAAAGGCTGTTCTGCGGCAGTGGGATATAGTATTCTGAATAAGACGTCGGATGTCAATGTGGGCAGTTTAATGCTGAAGTATAACGGGGGCGGACATAAAAAGGTCGGTACCTGCCAATTTACGGATGAAAATATGGAAACGGAACTTCCTAAAATGTTGGAAGAACTGTGTTCAATGGCAAATACATAAAAATGTTTAACCGTGTCAATTGAATAGTATTGATAAAGCGGTTTGAATTATGGGCAGGAAAACCGAGAAGAATTGAGAAAAGCAATGGGTATAGAAAATATGAGTGAGAATCAACATCAAAGAGATGAATTCATACAGGATTTGAGAATGCTTGACATTGCTTTTTCAGATCTGCAGTTGGATCAGATGACGCAATATTATGAGACTTTAATGGAATGGAATGAGAAGATGAATCTGACCGCCATTACAGAGTATGGGGATGTGATGAAGAAACATTTCATAGACAGTATTTCCATTGTGAAGGCTTGTAATATGGATGATTTTCATTCTATGATAGATGTTGGTACAGGTGCGGGTTTCCCAGGGCTTGTACTGAAAATAGTGTTTCCTGGTTTACATGTTACATTAATGGATTCCCTGCATAAAAGGATTCAATTTTTGAACCATTTAATACAGAAGCTGGGTCTTTTAGATGTGGATACAATTCACGGAAGAGCGGAAGATTATGCAAAGATGGAGCAGTTCAGAGAAGTCTATGATTTATGTGTCTCCAGGGCTGTGGCTAATCTTTCCACTCTCTCTGAATACTGCATTCCTTTTGTGAAAAAAGGGGGAATGTTTATTTCGTATAAATCAGAAAAGGTGGAAGAGGAATTGCCTGCCGCCGCTCATGCAATTTCTGTTCTGGGAGGAAGGCTGGAACGTAAAGTAGAATTCATTTTGCCAAATTCTGATATTAACAGAAGTTTTGTGATAATTAAAAAAGAGAACGCAACTCCTTTGAAATATCCAAGAAAAGCGGGGTTGCCGGGAAAAGAGCCGTTATAGCGCATTGCTGTTACGGCTCTTTGCGTTGTGTGCCGCAGGAAAAGCAAGTTTTATACAGGGATAAAAAAATAAAGAGAAAAGAAAATATTTTCTTTTATAATGGTGTCAGTTTTGATATAATATGTTTAAAAGCTCCCGGTATACTGTATCTTTGGTGTTTTATTTAAGGTTTTGCAGGAAATGATTAAGATGAAGATAGTATTTTATATCTGATAAGGTGGAAAAATGATATTAGATGATTATAATTCTTTAAGTGAAATATGGAATGAACTATCTCAGGAAGCATCTGAATTGGAAACACAGATTCAATATAATCTTCGATGTATCAGGGAAGCGGAAGCTTATGTGGATACTTTTTTAAATTCGGAAACAGAAGATTATAAAGTGTTTTCACCAAGAAAAGCCGAAATTATTTATAAAGATGAAATTGAAGAAGCAAAAATGCGAATAACATCTCATGAAGAGAATAACAGGGAATTATATCAAAAGAAAAATGTCATAGATGAAAGAATCCGCAGATTAGAGACAATATTAAATCATCAGAACAGGAATTTAACGTTTTTAAATGTGCAGGAAGAGGACAGGCAAAGGATAGCAAGGGATTTGCATGATACATCATTGCAGAATCTCTCCCATTTGATTCATAAGATTGAATTATCTTCAATGTATATAGATAAGGACCCGATACAGGCGAAATTGGAGCTGGCTGTCATAGGAAGATGCCTGAGGGATACAATTGATGAAATCAGAGGTACTATCTTTAATTTGCGTCCTATGACCTTTGACAATTTGAGCTTAAAAGATGCGTTGGAGCAGCTGCTGATGGGTTTGAATGAAGGAGGGAAATATACCATTGTCTCCAATATTCATAATATCTCCTGTGATAATAATATTATTCTGGTTGAAATATACCGTGTGGTTTCGGAGATATTCTGTAATATAGAGAAACATGCGGAAGCGGATCAAATTACATTTGATTGTTTTGAGACAGAGGGAAAATGTGTCTTATGTGTGATGGATAATGGCAAGGGAATGACAAGAGACCATAGTTATAATTCTGATGACCATAAGAAACACTTCGGCATGTCTCTCATGAGGGAAAGGGTGGAATTGCTCAATGGAACTATTGATATTATTTCCGAAAAAGGAAAGGGTACTAAAATATCTATTGAGGTTCCTTTAAATATTGTGGAGACGAATGGGGTAGCAAAATGAGTATTAAAGTAATGTTGGCGGATGATCATGTAATGATGAGGGAGGGAATCAGGCAGTTACTTGAATTTGATGGAAGTTTTAAAATAGTTGATGAGGCAAGCGATGGGGAAGAGTGTCTGGAAAAATTGAAAATATCCAAACCTCAGGTATTGTTATTGGATATTAATATGCCTAAGATGGATGGAATGGCAGTTTTATCGGCAGTAAAAAATATGGGCCTGGATGTAAAGATTTTAATATTAACTGTTCATAATGAAATAGAATACTTATTAAAAGCTGTGGATATGGGAGTGGATGGATATATTCTGAAGGATTCCGAATCAGCTGAATTGAAAAGAGCGATACAGCTGGTATTGAATGGGGAAGTCTATATACCGCCCAAATTGATACCTGCTTTCAATAACAGACTCATAGCAAGGGATGTGGATAAGGATAAAATAGCTCTATTGACCAGTCGGGAGTTGGAAGTATTGGTACAGGTGGCAAATGGAATGTTTAATAAAGAGATTGCCATTCACTTAAATATTAGTGAAAGAACAGTAAAAAATCATATAGCCAATATCTTTAAGAAAATTGATGTATCGGATAGAACTCAGGCGGCGGTTTTTGCCATTAAGAATGATATTATAAAGCTTTTTTAAGTGAGAAATGGCTTTGTTTTCAATTGCAGTCCCTTTGAACGATTTGTGTTTTGATTGGGAGTGGTCTTAGCATGTGGAAAAGGAAGATAAGGTGTGGATAGTGTGTGAGTAAAATGATAGAATTAATAAAAAAAAGAGTTTATGATAAAGGTGTTTTAAAAGTTCTAAGTGAGATGGCAATTTTCATATTAAAGATATGTCTATTTCCTGTTTCTTTTTATTTGCTTTATATTGGAATCAGAGCTTCGTATTATTCAGCCAGAGACTATAATCAATATATATATGCAGTGCAGGATTCAATAGCTGTTCATATAGGTGTATTTATTTTTTTGGAGATGTCAGTATTTGTCTTACAATGGATAAAAGGGTATGTGAAAGATAAAATTCCCAAAGAATCTTTTTGGAGTCATCAGGAGAATTTCTGTAAAATAGTGCTTATTTTGTCTTGCTTTTTGCTGGTGATAGCAGAGTATTTTTATGTCAGGGAACATCCCTATTATCCTTCCGGGGATCAGCTTAATACCACTGCCGGCTCGGTTTATGCCCGGGAAGGTAATTATCTGATGTTTACCAAGGGAGGATATATTGGTCTATATGAGCAGCAAAAAGGTCTTTTATTTTTATATGAAATTTTATTTTCTATTTTTGGCGATTTCAGATATGATATAACATCAAAATTTCATATATGTTTAAGCGTTATTACACTTCTATCAGGCTATTCTTTTTTGAAAATTGTCATGAAAAGGCCTGTTTACCGCATTTTATATTGTGGGATGATGGTTTGTTGTCTTCCTTGTATCATATATCTGCCCTATGCATATGGGGATCTTCCAGCCATTTGTTTTAGTATGGTTTTATTCTGGGCATTGGCTGCTTATGGGGAGCAAATGAAAAAGCGGTATCTCATATGCGCTTGCCTTATGGCGGCTTTTGCTCTGCTGATGAGAATGCATATATGGGTGGTGTTAATAGCCGCAGGGATTGGATTGCTTCTATTGTCTCTGGAAAAGAAAACATTTCGTCCTATTTTGGCGGCTCTGTGTGTGGTATTAGTTGCCCAGGGAGCAGTCAAAGGTGTGGATAAAATGTATGAATATCGTTCCGGATATGAGAGCGGAGTGGGGATACCATATATTTTGTGGATTGCCATGGGACTTCAGGAAACGGATGGTAATCCGGGAATTTATAATAGATACCAACAGTCAGTCTTTGGTGATTGTGATTTTAATCAGGAGGCTGCGGAGAAGATAGGTAAGGAATATATTGCCGCTCGCTTGGAAGAGTTAAAAGAAAATCCTGCCTATGCCAGATATTTCTTTACAACAAAGATTAAAATGCAGTGGACGGAACCTCTGTTTCAGGGATTGTATGAGACACATTCCTTCAAGGAAGATACTGTAATCCCAAAATTTTATGAAAGCCTGTATTATGGGGAAATTCATGATACAGTTTGGAAGTTTGCAAATTATTATCAGAGTGTGGTTTATATCTCCTTATTTGTTTTTGTGTCTATGAGTTTTAAAAAATCTAAGACTGTGGGCATTGTGGGATGGATTCCATTGATTGCTGTTCTCGGGGGATTTCTTTTTAGTATTATCTGGGAAAATAAATGTAGGTATGTCATGCCATATTATGTGTATATTATTTTATATGCACCTGTGGGAATAGTTTTTATAGCGGACTGTATGAGAAAACTGATTAGAATAGGAATGAAAAGGATGAAAGTAATGAAAGTAATTTGATTGCTTAGTGGTATTCGGTAGTATGTTCGGCAGTTAACTATGTGCTTTAAAATTCTGGATTCATACCTGTTCTGTGGCAGCCAGTTCAGCAAGTCCTGCAAATGAACCATATGCTTTAAAAGTCTGGATTTTTACTTGTTCTGTGGTAGTCAGTTCAGCAAGCCCCGCAAATGAACCATATGTTTCAAAAGTCTGGATTTTTACTTGTTCTGTGGTAGTCAGTTCAGCAAGCCCCGCAAATGAACCATATGTTTCAAAAGTCTGGATTTTTACTTGTTCTGTGGTAGTCAGTTCAGCAAGCCCCGCAGATGAACCATATGTTTCAAAATTGTGGATTTTTACCTGCTCTGTGTTAATCGTTCAGCAAGTTCCGCAAATGAACCATATGTTTCAAAATTCTGGATTTTTACTTGCTTTATGGTAATCGTTTAGCAAGCCCCGCAAATGAACCATATGTTTCAAAATTGTGGATTTTTATATGCTCTGTGGTTTTAACTTTATCGGGGAATACATACCGCCGACTATGGCGGAGAAAGAGCCGAC
>CAJUGT010000004.1:0-23606 GCA_910586435.1 uncultured Acetatifactor sp.
AACTAACACGGACAAATCGAAAAGTGAAACTGAGATTGATTATAACATACCCTCCCTCATTTGTCTATACCAAAGCAAACATTTGTTTGATTTTATTTACCTCCCTCAAAATTCATATAAACGCGGCTTTCCTTCGGACTTTTATTGTTCCTGATTTCTTTTCAGTCAGATAAGCATCCATATCAATCATTATATCCTGCATATTACTTTCAGAATCACCATTGCCGGATTTATCTGGCATAACTTCATCCATATAAGAAAGCTGTACGGGTATTTCTTCAGGGATAATATTAGCATTGTCGGCATACACATCCATTGTGACAAGCTCTTTCGCATGCCCCATCAGCTTTCGGATGGAAATCTTTATTCAAAAACAAGGCACAAAAAGCGCTGCGTAAACCATGTCAGCAAATATCAGACAATCCAGCTTTCTTCCATGTATCCTTCGGTTTTTCCGGTGTCAAGATTGGTCTTGTTTTCCTACCGCTCATTCACTTATTAAATAAATATCGTAATAGTTGATAAAAAGGTCAAACGACTTTTCTTTTTTTGGCATTGAATGCTATTATACCCCAAAATAAACAAAGCCACAAGCACCCGCTCATGGCTCCGTTCATTCTCCTATTAATTCCCCCACTGCCAAGCATATCCCCGACCTTTCAAACCGTCTCACTCCTGCCTTCTTCAAACCAAGTCAAAACAAGATACCAAGTTAATACAATCCCTTGATTTTTCTGGATTCCTTTCACTTATCCCTATTACATCACCTGCATCTAAGCATTTGCATATAACGCACTCTCCGCTTTTTCATATTCCGCTTCCGTATATCCCATTGATAATATCTGTTCTCTTGTAATATTAACTCTGATCATTCTCTCAATAGCCTCTATTTTTCCCTCTATTTTTCCCTCCATTTTTCCCTCTATCTTTCCCTCTATCTTTCCCTCTATTTTTCCCTCCATTCTTCCCTCCATTCTTGCCTGTTCTCTAATACTCTCTGACCAATTACACATAATCTGGATTCTCCTTTCTAATTCAGTAGTCATTGTCATTCCATATTCATCTGCCAATATACGTTTCTTCTCTGATGCACTTTTCCTGGAAACTAACTCTTCCAACATAGCTATCAACATGTTCTTAGATTTTTTTATAACTTTTCCAGAAGAACTATCCGATCCACTCCTGATATTGACAATAATGCCTTTCATCAGATCCGTATGATATGAAATTCTCTTATTCCCAAAAACTGTTTTTCTGTCAAAACCGATTTCTTCAATAGAATCTTCTGTTTCCTTGCTATCCATACATATAAATATGCTTCGGACTTTTTTCAAATTATCAAAATCACTATGGAAAAATTCTGTCTGTTTCTGTGCTGAAATCATCCTTGCGAGATAGAATATAATCCTATTCTCCAAGTGGTATCCCAGCTTACCGGAATCCGTTGACTTCTGTGCCTCAATGTTGATCAGAATCTTCATCTCTTTTTCCTTGATGTACGCAGTAAAACGGATATCATAATAGATAATGCCCTCTCCCGGAATATTATCTTCCGTGATTGTTCCTTTCACCCGCCCGAGATTGGAAAGTCCTGCATCAACCGGTCTTGTTCCGATTTCAATATCATCACCAATACAAACAATGATATCTTCAATGTCCATCTCCCGGAACTCTTCAACAGTATACTTCAAAATCCTTGACAGTATCTGCTTGTCCGCCAGCAAGTATTTTACATTTGTATCATATGCGGAACCAGAGTCGTTCGTCGCATTGACTGTCTGCGCTAAATTTGTCTCTATCATTGGATCTCCCCTTCTTTATTATATGCGATATGGCTAATAAGATCAATCGCTTCTCGACGAATCATGGTTACTGGCACGCCCTGTTCATGCAATTCTTACAAACTCCCAAACACCATATATATGATTAAAATTTCAACTTCATCTATATCTTGTATGCAAACAGTTGTAGTAATAGTAGGATACAAAATACTCCACCACAGCACATAAATCTAATATTCCATTCGGTTGACAGGAATTCGTCAAGCTGCATCTTCCATTTCCTCATCAAATACCTCTTCGACGAATTGGGGATACTTCTTTCAAACTTCCGCACTGAACGGAAAGCGTAAAACGATACGAATAAACAAAGCTGAAGTGCATTATACCATATTCTATTCCCCTTGTCCACACGAAGAACAAACATTTGTTCATTTTAGGCAGTTTGCTACGGCGCTTATTTCCTTCCGTCCTTTTCTTTTGGCAAACCAGCATTCTCTGATAAAAATCCAGTGCTTTATATTTTTATCATACCACAATTGACCTTATCATTTTCTGGAATTATAATACATTCAGATATCATCAGCAAAAAACTTCAGCAGTGTACACCACCTTTGCCTGCATGTAGCAGCTTTCAGGCAATGTCAAATGTGATATGAAAAAACAGCAACGGACCGGACAGGCCCCGGGAAGATTTGCTGACGCGTCTGCGGCAGGAAATTCTCCAGATTCAGGGGGCTTGGGAGGCAAGTTGCGGAACTAAAGGTAATAGAGAGGAGAAAAAATGTTTCCGTTGATTAGGGAAAATATCACTTACAACATAGTCCCCCTGCCCAAAGAAAAATGGCGGGGTACTCCCATCCCCATGAGGTATACCGCAACAGAATACTATGATGTGGCTGTATCCCAGTCCCCAAATGTTTTTCAGGTGACTCTGGAAAAAAAGCCCTTTGCAAAACCCGTAAGCCATACTCCGGAAGAATATGATTTTCCTGACAGACTGTATCAGGACCACTGGGAGAAGGCTTATGCATGGGGTGTCATAAAAAACAATGAGATGATTGCGTGTATCGAAACCTGCCCGGAAGAGTGGTCAAATCGACTGATAGTTACGGAATTGTGGGTACATGAGAATTATCGCAGGCAGGGAATTGCCCATGCGCTGATGGAATTGGCCAAAGAGCAGGTCCGACGGGAAAGACGCCGGGCCCTGATTTTAGAAACCCAGTCCTGTAACGCGGGAGCTATCGCTTTCTACCTGCAGGAGGGCTTTACTCTCATTGGTTTTGACTCCTGTTGTTACCAGAATCATGATCTGGACCGCAAAGAAGTTCGTCTGGACCTTGGCATCCTATATAACAAAAAACCTCCCCTGCGGCGGGATGATGTGGAGATTCGACCGGAGACAGAAGCCGACTGCCATGCTACCGAGGCCATGACAATGCGGGCCTTTTGGAACAAATACCACAGAGGTTGTGATGAGCATTTGCTGGTGCATAAAATACGAAAATCAGATGAGTATATGGCGCAGATTTCCAGAGTTGCGGTGAAGGACGGCAAAGTCATAGGATGTATCATGTATAACAGGGCCCGACTGGAAAGGGATGGAAAAACAATGGAGGTTCTGAATTTTGGCCCCTTGTGTGTGGACCCCGAGTGGCAGGGAATGGGTGTGGGAAAAATGCTGCTGGAAGAGACTGTTTCTCTGGCCCGAAACGCAGGATATCCAGGCATCATCATATTCGGAGAAGCTGACTATTATCCCAAAGCTGGGTTTGTCACTTGCGACAAACTGGGAATCACCACTGCTGACGGCAAAAACTTTGATGCTTTTATGGGATATGAGCTGGAGAAGGATGCGCTGAAGAACTTCGGCGGCAGTTTTCATGTGTCCAATGTCTTCTTTGACCTCCCCTCCGAGGAGGTAGAAGAATTCTCAAAACAATTCCCACCCCTTCAAAAGCAATATTTTCCGGGACAATGGGATTAAGCGCCAGGACAAATTGGAGCAAGTATGAACAGGACTTTCCAGGTAGAAACAATTATAATCCATATATACAAGGAGAGCGAAACACAATGTCAATACTGCTGATACAACAGGCAATAAGTTACATGGAAGAGCATATTCGCGATAACATAAGTTATGCTGAAGTTGCCAGGAAAGCGCATATGTCCGACTACAACTTTCATCGGACATTCAGTTTCATTGTGGGAATGACGGCCAAGGAGTACATAAGAAAACGCCGCCTTACATTAGCGGCCTTAGAGCTACAGACAACGGATATTTCTGTACTTGATGTGGCATATAAGTACGGCTATGAATCCCCTGAAAGCTTTTCAAAAGCATTTTCACGATTTCATGGCTCATCCCCAAAACAGGCAAAACAAAAGGGCACAAAACTTCACTTGTTTCCTCCTCTTGTGGTAAAAATCATATTGGAAGGTGGTAATGTTATGGATTACAGAATTGAACACAGAGAACATCAGGAATTTCTTGCATTGACGAAAGCTTTCCCAAACGAAATCATCAATGACGATGACGATCACAGTATCCCTGATTTTTGGACGGAATGTTCTGACAAAAACCTGATTGAACCTATGAAGCTGCTTCGAGCGGAAGGAAAAAGAGATTTATATGGTCTGTGCAGCCCTGTCAGAGACAATGAAACTCATTTCAATTATGGTATTGGTATCATCCTTGACAAGAATACCGACACTACCAACCTGGAACATTTTATTGAAAACGGCTATTCCATATGGAAGACGAAACCTGTTGACTATGCCGTATTTCAATGTTTTGGCTCCGATGGCAATTGTCTGGGTGAGACATGGAGCAAATTTTTCAAAGAATTTGTTCCCCAGACAGGATACACACAGACAGACGATACTGACTACGAAATCTATTTTGAAAAAGGAGAATGTGGACTGTTCTGTGAATTGTGGATTCCTGTTAATAAAGTTTGACCCAATTGCCCCTTTGCCAGGCACTTTCGCCTGGCATGAGGGCAGCCTTGTGGCTTTCTCAGGAATTAAGGCAGAGCGTTTTGGTTGCGTATTTCTCAGGCAGCTCATCATGGGAGATAATAAAAAGTATTTTTTCTTTTCCATTCTTAACCACTGTGTCTAAGATTTCTTCTGCCGTATCCTTATCTATATTACTGGTAAATTCATCTAAAATCAGCATGTCCACCTCATCAAAAAAGATTCTGGCCAGAGCTATTTTCTGCTTCTCACCTCCTGAAAGATTTGCGCCGTTTTCCTCTATTCTGCTGTCATACCCGTGGTTTTGCAAAAAGCCGGCAAAAAACGGTTGCTTGGCAAGGCATTCTTCATTCTTTTTACCCCATACCTGATTAAAGGAAAGATTGTCCCTTACACTTCCTGTCACAATGGGAATATTCTGGGACAAGTAATCCACTTTCCTCCGCAGGGACGCATTGGTAAACCGGCGGATGTCTTTGCCGTTAATCTCTATCTTGTCACATGTCCGAAACTTGGCAAGCAATTTTACAAGGGTACTTTTTCCGGTTCCGCTGGCTCCTTTGATCCACACCACATCCCCCTTCTCAAAATCCCCAACAATATTCCTGGCCAAAACCCTTTCTCCAATAGCAAGTTCCCTGACAGCAAATTTCACGCTCCTGATTTCTTCTAATTCTTCTTCCCCATCCTCTTCCGCCTGGCTATCCATCTCCGCAACAAAATCCATGGATACCTTCAATCCCTGTTTGCTCAGGTTGGCATTGGTTACACTGGACAGATAGGAAAAATATAATGGAAATAAAACTGTGACCAGAACCAGAGAAACCATATTGCCCACGGCGCCATCATACTGCCAAACAATCACTGCCATAGAGAGTGTCTGCGCAATTCTATTCAAAGATTTTAACGCCAATGACACGGATTGGGCAAAAATATTAACATCCGCCATACTTCCATAGAGCATTTCAAAAGCTGGAGCCATCTGCCGGAACATATTGTCATAATCGCCGCACTGTTTCAAATAATCTGTCTGTTCAACATAAGAAAGCACTTGTTGGTATCCTGCGGCACTGTTTTCCTGCAATTTTTTTGAGCGGCGCATAAGCTCTTTATTCAATAGTTTATACCCAAAATAATTTGTGGGTGCCATTGCAAACATAATCACGCCTGCCATCCAGTTTTGTCCTGTCACCACCACCAAAATGATGATAAGTGCCAGGGAATTAGACCAGATAGAGATAAAACTTCCTGTCATAAAGGTATACAAGTCATTCACTGCGCCCTGCACCCTTTGAATCAAATTCGCAGGCCCCTTTTCTATAATGCTGTCATAATCCATGGCAAGAAATCTCTGAAGAAATTTCCGGAAGTTCTCTATATTATAATGTTTTGCGTACTTTTCCCGGACCACTACAACCATTATCTCCACACACATAGAGACCATCAGCGCCAGGAACAATATCAGCAGCCTTAAACCGTTAAAGCCCATTTCATCATTTGACCAGAGACTTAACAGAAACGGCCCCACAAGGGATGCCGCCATTCCCAAGAAAACGCACAGAAACATCATAATAAAAAACCTTTTGTACTTCATCACAGATCTCTCCTTCTTAAATATTCTTCTATTTCTCTTTGTTCCATCTCGAAATCTGGTATAATTCCCTGACCATTCTCAAAGATATGTTTATCAAAAGAAACAAATTGATATTTTGGTATCTTAATATAAAAACCTTTTTCTTGTATTATTTCATGCGCTACCCATTTTCCATATGTTTTTTGTAGGCAGTCGTCGTAGTCGGCAGTTTGACATTTGCTTTTTTGACTCGAAGTCTATGTCTGCAAGAGTTCTCAACTTTGGTTTTCTATTCTATAATGTGATTGTTCATTTTTTGTTTTCTTTTCCGCTGGTGGAATAAAAAGCTTTCCTTAAAATTCTTTATTAGGGATTACTCTTTTGCACAAAATCACTATAACACATTGCATTTTATAAGACCATGACGTTTTGTGAAAATATAATATCCTTTCCATGTTCCATACACATTCAAAAAGCTACACAGCAATACATTATGACTTTTACTTGTAAAAAACTATAATTTGATGTACTCCTTTAACGAACATCTGACATGTCAAGGCTATGTTGCGACTTGAGAAAAAACTTCCCAAATATTAACCGTTCTGAAATGGCAGAATGAATTTTACACAACCAAATACCACCAGAACCAAAATAGAATAATGATATTCCATTTTACACCCATGTCGGCTTCTGGTCCCTATGGGTAAAATTCTTCATCCTGTCATTATATTCGCTAAGCTTCTCGTTGTACCATATCTTCTGGTGTTCCGACAGCTTTCTTCTCTCAGTCAGCTCAATCAAAAGAGTCTCATACTCTTTCAAATTGAGTTGCGCCGCATCTTTATAATTGTTCTCAAAATTCATCTGAATTTTTTGAAGTATTTCGTCTAACTGCCTGTTGCCCCCTGCTTTCTTCTTGAAAAACATCTCTTTTCTCCTAATTTAAAGTCGCTGCCAGGCAGCACTAAAGGGTGTGGTTCCTTCAGCGCACACATGAGAGACAAATTTCATTCGGAAGTCCCCAGAGACACTAAGTAGTGTCTCATGAAATTTGCTCTCATGCGCCTTCGCACCCCCACCTGTCCAGCGAAACATTTATAATCAAAGACCCCGCTGCAAGCAACGGGGTATCAAGCTTGCAACGCCCCAAGGGGCGGGGTATTTGACCCTCGCAGCATTCGCCAGCTGTCCGTGCAAGCACGGCCGCTTGGCTCATTGCCTGCGGGAATAAATGGCTTGACATTTCTTAGCTGGACTATTTCAAGTCGCTTCCTGGCAGCACTAAAGTGTAAAGTCCTCTCGGCGCTCCTATCGTGAGAGACTTCTTTCATTCGCTGCGCACTCATGAAAGATACTCTTCTGCGCCCCCTTATAAACAACAGTCCGGAACAAAGCCCGGACTGTTGTTTCTTCGTGTCATAACCCAAAATTATTTCTCCATTAACTCCTTCAGCACTTCTTTCGCCTTTTCAAGCTGATTATCAGGACGGTCTTCATTTCCATAATAGGCCTCTCCGTCAAATTCGCATAGCACATCCGGCTCAATGCCGATGCCGTGTATATTGTTTCCCTTGGGGGTATAATAAGCGCTGATAGTAAGCTTTACTGCGGAACCATCCCGCAGAGGCTTAATCTGCTGTACAATCCCCTTTCCGAAAGTGGTCGTACCCACCAAAGTCCCCAACTCGTAATCTTTAATGGCACCAGCCATAATTTCCGAGGCACTGGCCGAATTCATATCCACCAGCACAACCAACGGCACTTCCAGCTCCTTGGTTCCGTCACATGTATACTCAATTCTCTCGCCATACTTATCCTCCGTATACACAATCATCCCCTTTGGCAGCAACATCCGGGACATTTCCACCACTGCGTGCAGGCTTCCGCCGGGATTGGCACGTAAATCCAGTATAAGCCCTCTCATACCATCCTTTCGCGCTGTGGCAAGAGCCTCCTGAAACTGCCCCACAGATACATCCTCAAATTCCGTCACCTGAATATACGCCATTCCATTTTCCAGCTTGGAATACTCCACTGTGGGCGACTCCACTTTCCTGCGTGTCACAGGCACTTCCAGATAATCCGACGCTCCCTCTCTGATGATGGTAAGGGTCACTTTCGTATTTTCAGCCCCTTTGATTAAGGCCACCACTTCACTCAATGACATCCCATAAGTAGAAGTACCATCCACCTCGTATATCAAATCATTGGCTCGCAGGTCCGCTTCTTCCGAAGGCGCTCCCGCAATGGTTCCGCTTATTTTGGGCAGATTGGTTGCGGTATCAAGACTGATATACGCTCCAATGCCATAATATATTCCCTCTGTCTGTTCCAAAATGGCGTTCAGTTCCGCCACAGAGTAATATTCCGAATAAGGATCTCCCAAAGACGACATCAATCCTCTGTAGATTCCGTCCTGCAACTGTTCCTTGGTGGTATCACCCAGAAAATAATAGCGATTAATCAGGGCTTCCAATGCCTGCATTTTCGCAATGGAAGTGGCATTAATGGCCGAATCCTCACCAAATGATACCTGCCCCGCCGCATCTGCCTTTGGTTCCACAAGGCCCTGAATATAAAATCCCAGATAACAGATTGCCACCACCAACAGCGCTCCCGCAATCCCTGTGATAACACCGCCCAAAAACAGCCCTTTTCCGCTTCCTTTTTCCTCCCTGGGAGACCGCCCAGGTTGTGAGAGCTGCCCCTGACCATACTGCCATAACTGCGCCTGCTGTCCCTGCATGGACGCCTCTCCCTGGGTGAACTGCCCCTGGCCCTGTCTTGGGAAGCCTCCTTGTGTATGCTCACCGCCCCCTGACCCAAACTGACCTTCTTGCGCACACTGACCGTCCCCTGACCCAAGCTGACCTTCTTGCGCACACTGACCGCCCCCTGACCCAAGCTGACCTTCTTGCGCACACTGACCGTCCCCTGACCCAAACTGACCTTCTTGCGCACACTGACTGTCTCCCGGTTCAAACTGACTGTCTTTCATGCATTGGCCCACTTTCTGCATGAACTGTTCTCCCTGGACAGACCGCCCTTGCCCCGTCTGATTGACATTTCCATTTCCGCAGCCGGAAAGATGGTCAAAATATGCCTTGTTTTCGTCCATTATTTTCCTTCTCCTTTACTTTTTTCACCGGACCGTTTCTTCTCCCCTCAATTTTTGGTCCAAATCCCTCTTCTCTTCCATCCCTCAAGTTTGGGCGTAGACGCTGATTTCCCATTGCCCTGCGTGGCTCAAATCATGATTGCTTGAGATATTCCCACGGAGACACATATGCCCCGTTAAGCCTTACACTGAAATGCAGATGGTTGCCTGTAGAACGCCCTGTACTGCCCACGGCGGCAATGGTATCACCCTTCACCACCACCTCATCCTTTTTTACATACAACATGGAAGCATGCATATAAATGGTATATAAACCGGAGCCATGATCTATCATGACATAATTCCCCATAGTTGCGCTATAGGTGGCCGCTACCACTTTACCGTCATATGCCGCGTAAATGGCCGTGCCCTTTGGAGAAGCAAAATCCACCCCATTATGGAACTGTTCCACCCCCAGAGTTGGGTGGATCCTCATACCATATTCATCGGATATTCTGGTATAGGATGCCAATGGAAATTTAAACATACCCCCGTCATACTTCAATACCATGCTGGCAAGCAGTTTCTTCTTCTCTTCTGCCACAGCCGCTTCCAGAAGCTTGATTTCCTCTTCCTGTGCTCTGATTTCTTCTTCATACTCCCGGATGGCTTTTTCCTTGTTGTTAATATCCGTTTCATATGCGATAATATCATGATTCTTCTGTTCTATCAGCTCTTCCAGATTCTTCTGCTCTATTTCCACGCTTGCCTTTGTTTCATCTAAAATCTCCTTCTCCAGTTCCAAACCTTCCTTACAAAGCTCCACATATTCCCGTGCCACTTTGTAATTCTCCCACATTCGATGCCCATACGCATAAACCTTCTCCACATAATCCGCCCGATTCAGAAAGTCGCCAAGTCCTTTTGACTCCAAAAGCATATCCACGACGCTGGGCGTCCCCGTCTCATACATTAATCTTATGCTGGCCAGGGTGGATTCTTTCTGCATTTCTTCCCTTTCCAGCGCTGCCTCCAAATCTGCCTGGGCCTGTCTAATCTCTCCCTCCTTCACCTCAATCCGATTGTTCAGGTCATCAATATTTTTTTCAATGAGGGCCAAACTGTTGTCCAACTGCCTTACATATTCTTTTAAATTATTCTTCTGCTTTTCCAGATCTTTTTTTATTTCCTTTAAATTGCTGAGACCGCCCTTCAAGGTATCTTTTTCATTTTTCATCTGAGAAATCTGGTTTTCTTTCTCCCTGATGCTCTCCGAAGTCACGGATGACAGCCCGGCAGCGGATACCTGTCCTGTTACAGCGTTGCCCAAAATCAGAGCGCCTAATACGGCGCCAAGCACAAAACGCGCAATTCTTTTCTTCATAGTCACCTGCCTTATACTCGCAAATGCTTTCTAACAGTGATGATACTTCCCAGAAAACCTATTCCCACCCCCAAACCGATTGACACAGGGGTAAGCACTCCAAAAATCTGATCCACAGGCAAAAAAGCCAAAAAATCTGACAATATAGAAAAACGTTCCACAATATATGACAGAGCATAATTATACAAACTGTAAATAAGCCACAATGGCAAAAAGGAACCCAATGCGCCGATCAGCATCCCTTCCAGTATAAAAGGCGCTCTCACGAAAAAGTCTGTGGCTCCGATATATTTCATGATATTAATCTCCTCAGCGCGCACGGAAATCCCCACCGCCACCGTATTGCTGATCAGGAAAACGCTCACCGCCAGCAATATCACGATAATTCCAACAGAAACATACGCAATCAGCATATTTGCGCCGCTTAAAATATCCGCCGTTAAAATAGAGGCATTTATTCTGCTGATTTCCGGAATAGACTCAAGCCATGTAATCAAAGCCCTTTGCATTGATACATCGCTGATAAAAATCTCGTAACTGTTTTCTCCTTCCAGGGGATTCTCCAGAAATCCCACGGAATACTTCTCAAAATCTTCCCCAAACTGCCATTCCGTAAATCTCTTCCAGGCTTCTTCATCAGAGATAAACCTTACTTCCGACACCTCTGCCCTGTTTGCAATCATCTGCCCTATTTCTTCCATGCGCTCTTCCGTAGGAATCTGTCCCTCCGTATGACTCTCATCCCAATCGCCTTCATAGTGAAAAAAGACCGTTATGGACACGCCTTCCTCCGCCTTCAACACTATACTTTGAAAATTCACCACTACCGTGTAGAACAGGCCGAATAAAAACAGGCAGGCCGCTATGGTTGCTATGGAAGCCAGGGAATACCATTTGTTGCGGAATATATTGGAAAATCCCTGTTTAATGGTATAGAACAAAGTACTAATCTTCATCTATATATTCCCCTCCTTCCTGATCGTTGATGATCACTCCTTTTTTCATTGTCACCACACGTTTATGCATGGCATTGACGATTTCCCGATTATGTGTAACCACCACCACAGTGGTACCGCTTCTGTTAATCTCTTCCAGCAGATTCATGATTTCCCACGAGTTTTTGGGGTCCAGGTTACCCGTGGGCTCGTCCGCCAGCAATATGGATGGATTGTTCACCAAGGCTCTTGCCAGCGCCACTCTCTGTTGTTCCCCTCCGGAAAGTTGTTCCGGTTTGGCTTTGTATTTCCCTGCCAGTCCCACCGTGGCAAGAATGGATGGCACATTCCTCCTTATCTCTATGACTGGTGTCTCTATAATCCTCTGCGCAAAGGCCACATTTTCGTATACATTCCTGTTATTGAGAAGTCTGAAATCCTGGAAAACCACCCCCAGATTCCTGCGGAATTTTGGAACCTGTCTGTGCTTAAGTTTCGCAAGGTCACTGCCCATAACAAAAACATTGCCGCTGGAAGCTGTCAGTTCCCGCAGCAGAAGCTTGATTAAAGTGGATTTTCCCGAACCGCTGTCTCCTACAATGAATACGAACTCCCCTCTGCCAATTCCAAGGGTAATCCCATTAAGGGCCGGATAGCCTTTGGAATAAACCTTCCTAACATTTTCCAGATAAATGATGCCGTTTTTTTCTATAAACTGCTCCCGTTTCTTCCACGACATCTCCCGTTTTGTCATTGTTTTCCTCCTATTCCAGTTCCGTCTCTACACTTCCGTGCCCCTATAAGGGAAGGATTATTCAGCCGCTTTTGCGTCTGAAAACCCTTCTCTGTGTCTGAAAGACACATTGCACCTCCGTTCCGAGACTGTCTTAAATTTCCTCTTGTCCAAAAGAATGTGGCCAGAAGCCTGTTCCGTTTCAAAAATCCGTGTTCTCCATATATTTCATATATTTTACCACCATAAGAGCGATTTTAAAGGTAATCGCATCCTCAAAGACACGGAGATCCAGCCCTGTGCCTTTCTGAAGTTTATCCAGGCGGTATACCAGGGTATTTCTGTGAATAAACAACTGCCTGGAAGTCTCCGAAACATTCAGGCTATTTTCAAAAAATTTATGTATTGTCCCCAAAGTTTCTTCGTCAAAATCATCCGGACTCTTTCCCCCGAAAATTTCCCGGATAAACATTTTACACAAAGGAATTGGCAGCTGGTATATCAAACGTCCGATTCCCAATTCACTGTAGGCCACAATTTCCCTCTCGCCAAAGAAAATTTTGCCTACATCAATGGCCATCTTGGCTTCCTTATAAGACCGGCTGACCTCCTTTAATTCCTTCACCACTGTGCCATACGCAATACGAATATCCCTGATTCCTTCTTTCTGAAGAAATGACCGCAGTGATTTCGCGGCCTTGTCCAATTCTTTCTGCGAATCCCCCTCCGACAGTTCTTTCACAACGATGACATTGCTTTCCTCCACGGCGGTAATGAAATCCTTACTGCTGCCGCCCAAATGCCCCCTCACAAGATCCAGCACACTGTTGTCACGATCACTGCCCGGTTCTACTATGATAACCGCTCTGGGCACATCTGTCTGAATATGTAGCTTTTTTGAACGGCTGTATATATCTATCAGAAGCAGATTGTCAAGCAGAAGGTTCTTAAAAAAGTTATCCTTATCAAAGCGCTCCTTGTACGCAACCAGCAAATTCTGAATCTGAAACGCAGCCATTTTCCCTATGACATATACATCCTCACCGGTGCCGCCGGTCATCAATACATATTCCAGCTGCTGCTCGTCATAAATCTTAAAAAACTGATACCCCTGAATCTCCTGCGAATCCGCCGGCGAAAGCGCAAACTCCCCTGCGGCTCCGGCATTGCTGCCCATATCGGCAGTGGAAGCAATCTCCTTCCCCTCCACATCCATAACACAGAAATCCACCCTTGCAATATTCTTCAAACCGTCTATCGTATTCTGCAAAATCTGATTTGATATCATTGTCCCACCCCTTTTTGACCATCATCGACTGCCATACCCTGTTTCACACAGTACAATCCTATGTCTGTAATTTCTTTTCGATTTCATGATACCGTAACATCAAATAGTAGCCCTTCTATACAAATGTACATAATAAACGGCAAAAAAGCAATAGATTTATAGGAATTTTCACAAAAAGGCTATCTGAAGTATGCCCCCAGACAGCCTTTCAAATAAGAAAATCATTTTATGTGCTTATTCTTTTCAAATTTTCATCAGATACGCACATCAAAATTCGCTCCTATACCAGGATTAACACTCAGCTCCATGGCTGCGGCATCCAGCATTTGCACCATTCCCTCTCCCAGGGACGCATTGGTTTCCATCGCTTTCTTAAGAACGGCCGTTCCCAGCTGTGACTGATCCGAAACTCTTGCCAGAGCCATTGACACACCTGCAATATCCATAAATACACCTCCCATGCTCATTTTTTCATCTCAAATCAGTATAACACAGTCAAATATATTTTTCCAGTAGTTACTGCTAATTTCCATTTTTTTAAGAACTTTCCGTTTGCTGTGAACAAAGTGAACAGCAAGACTAAAACTATCCGGACACTGTCCAATGTTTTCGGCTTCTCCATTGTTTCACCATGGGAAAGGGCGTATTGATTATCTTTAATCAACACGCCCTTTCAAACTTCCTGATCCAATGGACTATACCTCTCTTTCTAATTTTTTGTCTTCTTCCATTTCACCCTGTGTTTTCCATTCCCGCTTTGTACTGCAATGCCCCGGTGCTCCCATCCGGTAGTTCATTACCTCCTTTCATGTACTCACACTTTTTTCTTGCCTGACTTCTTTGCTTTTGATGGAAGATGTTCTTTTCTCTCTTTGTTGTAAGTTCATTATATGTCATTGTGCTTGATTTGTCAATACACTTTTTGAAAATTTTTAAATTTTCTAACTATATGTATCTAACAGTAATTTCGTTCAGCTAATTCAGTGCCTGTTCTCCATATTTCCAGAAAGGAAAAAGATACCTTCCTTACAAATGGCCTGATGGATTTCAGGTATTTCCTGGCACCCAAACGTTCATGGGCAGCCCTTCACATATCCTCTCCAGAACCCCGCCCTCCGTCAACTGTTCCCGCAATATTTGAGGTAATTCCCCCATCCCCGCAACATGCTTTCCCAGCAATGCTTTCTTCGCTTCAACAGTTTCTATCGGCTCAGTGCCCAAATCCGCTCCGCCATGCCCAAGAACCAGAATCCCTTCCACCTTTGGAAATGTAACGCATTCCGCTGCTCTCCCCTCTTTCCTGCCGCCATTGGAGTACATGATAGCCCCATATCCCTCCGTCCCTTCTGAAACCAATATCATGTCCCGGCCCGCCATACCATGGCGCTTCCATGCTGCCGCCTCTCCAACCACTATCACCGAATTGCCCTGTGAGGTAAGTATCGTGCCATGCAGCAATATCCTCCCCTGAAGTACAGCCAAAGCAGACATAGGTTCCACCAGAATGGTTTCCTCTACCAGCGAAACTCCGGACGTATAAACCCTTATAAGCCTTCCGCTCCTGTGTATTTGATATATTACATCCTTTGTATTCGCCACCAAATAAAAATCTCCGTCGGCCGATATTCCTGCCGGCGCCGACAGAGGAGCATTTTCTGTCCCTAATGGATAAACCAACATTTGTATCACAGAATCCCTGGCCACAGTCCCTATAAATGGTTCCAGAACCCTCAGCCTGCAATTCGTAACCAATGTCTTGTCATAATAACAATAAATCGTTCCACGCATTTCCTACGCAATCCACCAATCTCACTTACAGACCCCGAAAGTCAACCTGATTCCTTCGGGATATATATTTACAAACTCCTCTTTTATACAATGACAGAACCAACTTTGGCAGGCTCTGTTCTCCCATAGAACAGAATGCCTGCCTCAACTCCCAAAAGTTACGGTAATGCTAACATTTTCCTTCTGTTTTCGCAACAACAAAACTGGCACAATTTCCTTTTCATACAATTGCGCTTTAATAATCCTTTTATTCAAGCAATTTGCCAAATTTTTCTCTCTCACGCAACGGGTCAAAACAACTATTGTTCTTCAGACATTCCCTGAAATCATCCACATCTGTTTGCAGCCCCTCCTCCTGTGACGGTTCCCATTCAAGCAGTCCCATCAGCGGGGATAAATGGCGCAGGCCTTTCCGCAGGCCGCATTTTGTCATCTGTTCCGCATGGTACCTTGCTCTTCCCAGTTCCTCAAGTGCCGCATCCCACTCTTTTTTGGCACACAGACAGAAAGACTTGTGAATATGATTATACTGCAATAGATTATGATACTCCAGGAAGTCTCCTTCCGGAAACATCATGTAAATCATCTTCTCCACCATTTCATACGCTTCAACACATTTCTGCCCGACGGGAATCTGCATCAGAAACTGCTTGAATTTTCGGCCCATTGTCCATTGTCTATCTCCCGTCAATTGAGAGAATCTCAATTCATAATTGTTATGCTGTTTCAGAAAAGAAATCCGAATCTGAAACAGAATGACTTGAAAGGGGAAAATTGGAAGTGGTATAATCAAAGGGGGGTAATTTATGGAGATATTCAGGCTTGTCATTTTTTAGAAAATACCAAAGAAGAAGAGGGTTCTTAATGTTTACACTTACATTCTCGGATTGGACATGGAGTAATATAATCATACGAATTTTCATATCCCTTTTCATAGGAATGATTATCGGAATTGACAGAGGCGCCAAACGGCGGGGCGGCGGCGCAAGAACCACCATTACCGTATGTCTTGGAGCTACCATGGTGATGCTTTTGGAACAATACCTGGAATCTCTTTATCCTGGTCGGGTGGAAATCTCAAGGATTGCCGCGCAGGTTGTCAGCGGGGTAGGCTTTCTGGGGGCAGGCTCCATCCTTGTGTCCGGGCACCAAATCAAAGGTCTGACTTCCGCCGCAAGCATCTGGATCTGTGCAGGCATAGGCCTTGCGGTAGGCATCGGCTTTATAGACGGAGCGGTGATATTAACTTTTTTCTGGCTCCTAGGTGTGCATCTTGTTCCTTACATAGAGAGTAAAGTATACAAGCATTCCAGGTATATGACATTATATATTGAGGCCGCAAACGGAAAAGAAATCACTCTCATTT
Source organism: uncultured Acetatifactor sp. (assembly GCA_910586435.1). Taxonomy (GTDB): domain Bacteria; phylum Bacillota; class Clostridia; order Lachnospirales; family Lachnospiraceae; genus Acetatifactor. The sequence goes on from CAJUGT010000004.1 coordinate 16,925, forward strand.
CCCGAAAGTTAAAAGAAGTCAACTGCTTTATAGATACCTTTATCGTGGATAAACCCAAGGCAAAGGGACAATTTTTTCAGATTGTCACCACCTTCAGGATACCAAAGGGTACTCATAAAGAAACCTATCTGCATATATTGCAGGAAATGGAAGGTGTTGGCATGGTAAATGAATTGTAGCCCATGACAAATATTTCCATGTATGACTGCTTTTTAAACAGAAACACTATCATAATAAATAACACCAAAAAGAGGTCAACTATGAAAATACTTTTTTTCGACACCAAAAACTATGACAAAGAATCGTTCCAAAATTCCCTGCGTGAATTTTCCAATATTTCCATTGAATATGTCAAATCTGATTTGGACCCTCGAACCGCTGCGCTTTCCGAGGGCTTTGACGCAGTATGCGCTTTTGTAAACTCCGATATAGGAACCGCAACGCTGGATATTCTTCATCAGAAAGGAATCCGGCTCCTGCTGATGCGTTGTGCCGGCTTCAATAATGTGGATTTGGAGACCGCCAAAAAATACGGCATACGTGTCATGCGTGTCCCCGGATATTCGCCCGAAGCTGTGGCCGAACATGCCATGGCCCTGGCTCTGGCCAGCAATCGCCGACTGTACAAGGCCTATAACAAAGTCAGAGAAAATGATTTCAGTTTGAGCGGACTTATGGGATTCAACTTCTACCAGAAAACCGCAGGCATCATTGGCACCGGAAAAATCGGCGCCGCTATGTGCCGCATTTGCAGGGGATTTGGCATGAAAGTAATCGCTTACGATGTGTATCAAAACGATTCCTTGAAAGAGTTTGTAGAATATGTGTCCCTGGAACAACTGCTTTCTGACAGCGATGTCATTTCCCTTCACTGTCCCCTTATGGATTCCACTTATCACATTATCAATCTGGATACCATACAAAAGATGAAAGATGGTGTCATTTTGGTAAATACTTCCAGGGGCGCTTTGGTTAAGACAGACGACTTAATCGAAGGCATTCGTATGCACAAATTTGCCGGAGTGGGGCTGGATGTATATGAGGAAGAAACCGAAAACGTCTTTGAAGATCGCTCGGAAGAGATTCTGGAGCATTCCACCACCGCAAGGCTCTTGTCCTTCCCCAATGTGATGATTACTTCCCATCAGGGCTTTTTCACCAGGGAGGCCCTGGAAGCCATTGCCACCACCACACTGCAAAACGCCTTGGATTTCATGGCTGGCAAGCCAAGCGCCAACGATGTGGATGCGTAGTGAAATCCTCATTTATATATTTTTTCACGCACAGGCCCGCATACTGTCAAGACAGCATGCGGGCCTGTGCTTTAAATCCAATGCTTAATCCAAATGAAATACATTCTGCAAATCAACACTCACGGGGCTGTTGTCAGGATTGGTCTCCATAATGTCAGCCATAAAATCCCACCACTTCCTGTTAATTGCCGTGTCGGCGCCTTTTGCCCAAAGCTCTTCATCTTCGATTTCTATGTACCCGAACAATGTCAATGTCTCTTTGTCCAGGAAAATGGTATAGTTCTTCCCTCCGTGCTCATGAATCATATCCTGCATTTCAGGCCAGAGTTCATTATGCCTCTTCTCATACTCCGCCTCCTGCCCGGGATAAAGTTTCATCTTAAATCCTTTGATCATCTTTACTTCCTCCTTCCACCGTTTCGTTTTTTCTTAATAACACCGCAAAAATATTATATCACTTTCCCTGGTTCCAACGCAATACTTCCCGGCAAAGCTGAACATCCTAGAGCGTGATTGAAAATTGCTTTTTGACAGCTGTGCGTCACAATTTGCGGTAGATTGGACCCGAATAAGGGAGGCGTAGTGGGCTACGTTGACCGAATAAGGGCCAAAATACCGGACAACTATGCCCTGTTGGCTCTCCCATACAATTGCGCCATATCCCGGACTTTCCAGGACAGTTCTTCCGTACATGCGTCTCTCTTCATCCTCCACTTCCAGTTATCGCCCAAAGTGGAAGGAGTATTTATACGGGCCTCCGATCCCAGTCCCAAGTAATCCTGCATTGGAATCACAGCCAAATCCGCCACGCTTCCAAGGGCTGACCGAATAATCTCCCAGGCAGCTTCCCTGTCGTCACAGCCTTCCAACCGCAGATATTTCTTACAGAACTCCTTATCATGCTCCGCCAACACACGATACCATCCCAGGGTAGTGTCATTGTCATGGGTTCCTGTATATACCACACAATTATGGGGATAATTATGAGGAAGGTAATCGCTTTCCTCTCTTGAGTCAAAAGCAAACTGCAACACCTTCATACCAGGATACCCTGTCTCCTTCACAAGCTCCAACACGGAAGGGGTCAAAAATCCCAGATCCTCCGCAATCACCCTTCTTTCTCCCAGCTTCTTTTTCATAGCCGCAAACAGACCGTAACCTGGTCCCGGTTCCCACGAACCGGTTTGGGCCGTCTGTGCGCCTGCCGGGATAGAATAATATGCGTCAAAGGCTCTGAAATGATCTATCCGAACCACATCATATCGCTCAAAACAGGCTTCCAGCCTCTTCATCCACCATTTATACCCTGTCTTCCTATGATATTCCCAGTCATAAAGAGGGTTCCCCCAAAGCTGCCCTGTGGCCGAAAAAGCGTCGGGCGGACACCCCGCCACCGCAACCGGGTTGCAGTCAGCGTCAAATTGAAATAAATCTGGATTCGCCCAGGCATCTGCGCTGTCAAAAGCCACATATATCGGAATGTCCCCGATAATCTGAATTCCCCGCTCATTTGCGTATGCCTTGAGCTTCTTCCACTGCACATGAAACATATACTGCTGGAACTGATAAAATTCAATTTCCCTGGCAAATTTTTTTCTATATTTCTTCAGCGCCTCCGGCTTTCGCACTTTAATGTCTTCATCCCACTCTATCCAGCACACGCCTTCCAGGGAATCCTTTACAGCCATATACAGAGCGTAATCTTTCAGCCAATACGCGTTTTCCTGAACAAAGACGCGAAAATCCTCCTGCTGCCCAATTCCGCTGTTCTCCCAGGCTTCCTTCAGCACCGCAAAACGGCTGTGATAGATTTTGGCGTAGTCAATGTACTCTTCATTGTCGCCAAAGTCATAACTTTCGCAGAATTCCTTTGTGAGATATCCCCGTTCAATCAAATCTTCCAAATCAATAAAATAAGGATTCCCCGCAAATGTGGAAAACGACTGATATGGAGAGTCCCCGTAACTGGTGGGCCCCAATGGCAGTATCTGCCAACAGGATTGTCCTGCCCTTTTCAGCCAGTCCACAAAAGCATACGCTTCCCTGGAAAAGCATCCGATTCCATACGCCGATGGCAGGCTCGCCACCGGCAGCAACACACCACTTTCTCTCATGAATTTCTCCTTTGCCTTGCTCAGGCCCCAGAGCGTGTATGAAACTCTTTCCCCCTCATCCTTTCACCGCTCCCGCCACCACACCTTCTATAATATACTTTTGACAGGCCAGATAGAACAGCACAATGGGCAGAATGGATAATACCAAAAGCGCCATCATAGCCCCGAGATCCTTTGAACCATAAGACCCCACCAGATACTGAACCGCCACAGGAATGGTTTTATATTTTGTGCTGAGTCCAATCACCAGATAAGGCAGCAAATAATCATTCCATATCCACATGGCATTCAGAATGGCAACCGTAATGGCTGTCGGCTTCAAAATAGGCATTACCACACCAAAAAAGGTCTGAAGAGGATTACATCCGTCAATCATAGCCGCTTCCTCAATCTCCAGGGGGATGGATTTGATAAACCCGCAGAACATGAAAACGGAAAGCCCTGCCCCAAATCCCAGGTACAGCACCACCATTCCCAGCGGGTGATTCAAACGGCATATATTGGCCAGCTTCGACATGGTAAACATTACCATCTGAAAGGGCACAATCATTGAAAATACAAACATATAATACAGTGCGTCCGTAAACGGCCCCTTTACCCTGGTCAGATAATATGCCGTCATGGAAGTAAACAGCAATATTGCCAGCACGGAGCAGACCGTGATAAACAGAGAACATCCAAAAGCCGTGAAAAAGTCTGTCTTCTCAATTCCGTTCCGGTAATTGGTTATCCCTGAAAATGTCTCCTTTGTGACAAAGGCAAAAGGCGCGTCACTGATATACAGCTTCCCTTTAAAAGAATTCATTGCCACAAAAAAAATCGGCATCAGGAAAGCTGCCACTAACACACATAGCAGGACAAACAGACCTGCGTTTCCCCATTTTCTCCTTTTCATGCTTTACCTCTCTGCCCGCTTAAGCGGGCGTACCAACAATAGCATCCACGCTCAAGCTTCCACTTCCCTGCGCCTGGTAAGTGCCAGCTGCCCCAACGCAATCGCCGCTACCAGCAGGAAAAACAGCACCGCCTTCGCCTGTCCCACACCCTCATATCCGGTCCTGCCATAGAAGGTATTAAAAATATCCAATGCCAGCATGGCTGTCCTTTTGCTGGGCGCCCCAGCCGTAAGGGCAAGATTCTGATCAAACAATTTAAAACTGTTTGAAAGAGTCAAAAACAGACAAATGGTAATGGAGGGCATCACCATGGGTATCTTTACCTTAACCAGCGTCTGCCATCCCGTAGCTCCGTCTATCTGCGCTGCCTCCAGCAATTCCGTAGGCACATTTTGCAGCCCCGCCACATAGATAATCATCATATATCCTATCATCTGCCAGTTCATCAAAATTACCAGCCCCCAGAATCCATATGCGGCATTGGCCACCAATGTGGTTTCATATGGAAGCAGCAACGCATTTATCATTTGCTGCCAGATATACCCCAGCACAATGCCCCCAATAAGGTTCGGCATAAAGAATACGGTCCGGAACAGATTCGTACCCTTAATCTTCCGGGTCAGAGCCAATGCCAGGGCAAAAGAAAACACATTGATGGTCAAAATAGAAAGAACGGTAAATCTCACCGTAAACAACAGCGCATTGACAAAATCCCTGTCGGAAAATATTTTCAGATAATTTTCAATACCTGTAAACCTGGCATTTGTAATGGTTATAAAGCTGCAAAAGGACAGATACACCCCCATGACAAAGGGGATAAGAAAGGCAAACGCAAACGCAATCAAGGTAGGAAGTACAAAAATAGGGAAATATCGTTTTAATGTCTTTTGCATTTTCTATCTCCTATTTTAACACATATTACATCATTTGAAAAGAACTCTATAAATTCTTTTCCGCTGCCCATCTGTCAATCACCAGCTGGCGAACTTCCTCCCAACTCATACTGCCTGACGCGTATTCCAACAGCGCTTCACCAAAATCGCTTTTGAATCGCTCACTGGGAAAGGAAGTGAAATTCCAGGGAATGGATGTCTTTGTGCCATCCTCCATGTAACGTATCACTTCTTTGGCCAAAGGATCAGTGGGTTTCTCATCCTCTTCAAATGTGCTGAAAGGCGTAATAAAACCCAATTCCCCTGTGACTGCCTTTTTCCCCTCCTCAGAGGAAAACAGCCACTCCACAAAGGCAATGGATGCCGCCTGATTCTCCGGGGACGCCTGGCTGTTTACGGCAAAAAAATTCTCTGTGCCCACACAGAGCCCCTGATTCTCTTCCCCTTCTACCCCTGTGTATATGGGCATAAATTTAATATCTTCTGCTTTTACCACATTTCCTTCCACTTCCGCAATCTGCCCCCATGCCCAGTTGCCGTTCTGTACCATGGCCACCTGCCCCAGGGCGAACTCCGCCATGGAATCGTCTGTGGACTTGCTGCCAAGCAACCCTTTGGCCGTGCCGGAATTGTCAAGATACAAATCAAAAATACTCTTATAATTGTCAGAGTAAGCGAAATCCAATGTGTCTGTATCAGATACATTCTTATCCCGGAACTCATAAGCTATGGGGATATTGGCAAGGTGCGTCTGCCACCTCCAATCATCCCCCGGATTCAGAGAAGTGGACGCAAACACTCCTTTTATGCCCAATTCCTCTTTTCTGTTCTGCATATCTTCCACCACTGCCTTCAACGCCGCAAAATTGTTGATTTCTTCCATAGAACTTGCTTTTGCGCCGTTTAGGGCAAAATATTTGTCCATAATAGCATTGTTGTATATGATTCCATATCCCTCCACCACATAAGGGATACCATATACACCCCCATTGTCCCCTGTGACCGCAAGACTTTTATCCAACAGCCATTCATACAATTTGGTATGGGATAAGTCCGCGCAATAGTCCTTCCAGCTCTGATACCCTACCGGCCCGTTAATCTGAAAGAGCGTAGGGGCCTCCTTGTTGGCAATTTCTGACTTTAATGTCTGTTCATAGGTATTGTTGGCCGCAGTCACCACCTTTACCGAAACCCCTGTCTCTTTTGAGTACGCTTCTGCCAGGCGCTTCCACACCGCATCTATCTCCGGTTTGAAACTCAGATAATAGACACTTCCGCCCTGGGCGTTTCCCCCGGCTCCACTGCTGCCGGACTCTGAAGAACCATTTCCGGAGGCCATGTCCGTATTTTGGTCCATACTTCCATCCGTATTGCCATCCTGCTTTCCACATCCGGTGAGCATTGTCAATGCCATGCCCACACACAACAAACCCTTTACTAACTTCCTCTTCATTCTTGTTCTCCTATTCCAGTTATATTCCAGTTCCGCATTCGGCCTCCAGTACCCTGTCATCTTAGAACAATTT
>CAJUGT010000004.1:23706-64373 GCA_910586435.1 uncultured Acetatifactor sp.
ATGGTCACATTTCCTGTTCCCACAAATTGTTCTGGGTACTTCCTGCCGAATGCTGGTTTTTTATTCCAGTTCCGCATTCGGCCTCCAGTACCCTGTCATCTTAGAACAATTTATGGTCACATTTCCTGTTCCCACAAATTGTTCTGGGTACTTCCTGCCGAATGCTGTTTTTTTATTCCAGTTCCGCATTCGGCCTCCAGTATCCTGCCGGATGCTGTTTATTAGAGTGCCCAGATTTTGATGATTTACTCCTCACAGGCAAGGCTCCTAAAATACTTCCAGCAGTCACAGGCCAATTTGTCAGCTGACTTTCCCTGTTAGCGCAGCTTCCATATTTTCCTGTTGTATTCTTCAATGGTTCTGTCTGAGGAAAAATATCCTGCTTTGGCAATATTCACCAGCATCATTTTCTTCCATTTGACTCTGTCCTCATAATCCGCAAACATTTTATCCTTTATTTTGATATACTCTTCCAGATCCAATAAGGTCATAAACCAGTCCTTTTCCAGCAGTTCCCTGTAGAGGCGTTTCAGATTCTCCTCATGTCCCACCCTCATGGCCATATCCCCGAGGAGAAAGTCTACCGCCCTGTGAATGATGGGGCTTCTTTCATAGTACTCCCTGGCGGCATAATCGCCTTTTGCGTAATGTCCAATGACCGTTTCACTGTCCTTCCCAAACATATAAATATTTTCATCCCCTACCAGCTCATGTATCTCTACATTCGCTCCATCCCTGGTTCCAAGGGTAACTGCGCCATTGAGCATAAACTTCATATTACTTGTTCCGGAAGCTTCTTTTGACGCAAGGGAAATCTGTTCCGACACATCGCAGGCCGGAATCAGTTTCTCCGCGTAACTGACATTATAGTTCTCCACCATGACCACTTTCATATAGGGACTTACTTCCGGATCATGATTTACAATCTCAGCTATCACCAGCAGAAGATGAATAATATCCTGGGCAATTACATAGGCGGGCGCCGCTTTTGCCCCAAAGATAAAGGCCATAGGTCTGACAGGTTTCTTACCGCCTTTGATTTCCAGATACTTGTGGATGATATACAATGCGTTCATCTGTTGACGTTTGTATTCATGCAGACGTTTCACCTGAATGTCAAAAATGGCATCCGTATCCAAAGAAACACCTTCCGCTTTCCGGATAAATTCTGACAGCTCTGCTTTTTTCTGCCGTTTCACCCCGTCTATGGCATCCAGAACTACCATATCCCCCTTCTTTTCCAGAAGTTTCTCCAGCGCAAGGGCATTCGTCTGATAATCCTTCCCAATGGTGTCCGTCAATAAACCGGCAAGTTCCCTGTTACAGGTAAGAAGCCAGCGACGGAAGGTAATACCATTTGTCATATTATGGAATCTGTCCGGGTAAATGCGGTAAAACGAATTCAGTTCAGTATTTTTTAGAATATCTGTGTGAATCTCCGCAACCCCATTGATGCTGTAACCATAATGAATGGCTATATGCGCCATATGGACCCTGTTCTCTCCATCAATAATCTGTACCCTGGACTCCTTATATTTTTCCGCAACTCTTGTGTTCAATTCCTTTATGATGGGAACTATCTGGGGAACTGCCTTTTCAATATAGGCCAGGGGCCATTTTTCCAATGCCTCGGCCAAAATGGTATGATTGGTATAGGCGCAGGTATTGCTGACCACCTGGACAGCCTCATCCATTGTAAAACCTTTTTCCAGAGTCAGAATACGTATCAGTTCCGGAATGATAAAGGTGGGATGGGTATCGTTGATTTGAATTGCGGCGTGTTCTGCCATACGGCGCAAATCGCAGCCCTTTTCCTCCAATTCTTTCAATATGAGCCTGGCAGCGTTGGCGCACAGAAAATACTCCTGGTAGATTCGCAGTAAATTTCCCGCTTCATCGGAGTCGTCCGGATACAGGAACAATGTCAGATTCTTGGTGACTGCCCTTTTGTCAAAGCTAATCCCTTTCTTCACCAGGCTCTCATCCACTGACTTTAAGTCAAATAAATGCAGTTTATTGCGCCCGTTGTGATAGCCTATAACATCTATGTCATAAAGAATTGAAGTCACTTTTTCCTCGCCAAATGCCACTTCATAAGAGATTCCTGTCTTTGTCAGCCAAGAATTCTCTTCCATCCATTCATTTTTTTCCGCTTTCTGAAGGCGGTCTTGAAATACCTGTTGAAACAATCCATAATGATAATTCAGGCCAATGCCGTCTCCCGGCAGTCCCAATGTGGCAATGGAATCCAGAAAGCATGCCGCCAACCGTCCCAATCCGCCGTTTCCCAGGGAAGGCTCCGGCTCCATTTCCTCAATGGCGGACAATTTTTTCCCGTGCCTCTCCAACACTTCTTCCATTTCATCATAAATCCCAAGGTTTATCAGATTGTTGGACAACAGTTTCCCAATCAGGAACTCCATGGATAGGTAGTATACCTTCTTATTTCCCATAATCTCTTTCTTATCCGCCAACATCCCTTTGGTCAACTGCAAAATTCCCTGATATAGCTGCGCGTCCGTGCAGGCATCCATTGTTTTGCCGAACATTTTACCGGTCAGTTCACTCAACCGCTTTTCCAATTCCATAGGCAACCTCCATCACTACTTTCCCTGTCATTATTAGACTTTTCCCATAGGATTGCCATTTTTCGCATAAAATATTACACCCGGGGCAGCTTGAAGCAAGAAAATCATTTTCCTTGAATCCTCAATTTTTTGTATCGCCACTGGATTTATCAACAAGTCTATCATTTGGCTTGCTGTTTGATATACAATTTAATTTGCCACTTGGCACTATTGAGTCCAAACAATAACTAACAGTTACACTTTATCCTGAAACGTAAGAAGATTTTCTTGACATTTGATTGTTGCTTTAGTACTATTTTACTTAGGGGGCAATGAAATTTACAAAAGCAGCGCTGTCAGTTCAATTCAGCTATGGGGCAAAAACACCAATACGCATGAAGTACGATTTAGAACGACTGAAGAAACTGGCAGATGAAAATTTTATCAGAAAGGACGGTGTGTTATCAAAATGACATTCCCCAGAAAAATTAACATTGTTATAGCTGGTACTCTAGTCATTCTGACCTTATGCGGTACCCTATGGCATGTCAGGGCAAACGAGACGGCCACAGGCACAAACAGATCCAGCCTTCCGAATTATCAAAGCATTGATAAAGAAGCGGCGCTGAAAAGCGGCTTATGCGCATTTGATAAGGTTCAGGACGCCCAAGTATTTGTATCGGTATTAGACGGGAAAATCAATTCCGCAAATGTCTTGTTAGAGACACAGGAGCGCATTACCGACGCGGAAAAAGAAACCATAAAACTATATATATCGGAACATCTGGAAGGTCTGGAAGAAGAGAATATCCAAATACAATACGCTGTTTTATAACGACTGTAACAGGTGACAACACTGGCACACCTGTTAGCACAAGATCATGGCCATGGACTGATTGTTCCAACATTTTAGGGCATAGTTGGGGCGATTGGGGCACTTGGAGGGAAACGGGAGAAAGGGTTCATTATTCTGGTGGCCCTTGCATAGCTTTTGTCAGTAGACTTCGTTCTTGTACCAGAACCCATTGTGACGCATATGAAGTAGAAACTAACTCCATTTGGGTTAATTGCTGCAATTAGAAATATTTTTATGGCTTAAGATATTATACGGACTGCTCTTTGCGTTATAATATCCCATGTTATATAGCGTCTTCCGGCGTTGGTACGCTTCATGCGCTGCTTCGCCGGAAGGTATATCCTTTTTGAACAGTTATTTTGTTATAAATTTTATCTGAAGTTTTACTATTTACTTTTTTCTTCCGCTGAATTTTTTTCACGAAACCATAGGATTCTTATATCCTTCATTTCATCATGGGGGCATTGAGACATAATGGCCGGAATTCAAAACATACATGAAAAATACATGAAAGAAGCCCTGAAACAGGCAAAAAAAGCCCTGGCCCTGGGAGAGGTTCCCATCGGCTGCGTCATTGTACATAAGGGAAAAATCATCGGACGTGGTTATAACCGGCGCAACACAGACAAAAGCACCCTGGCCCATGCGGAAATCACCGCCATCAGAAAGGCCAGCAAATATATCGGTGACTGGCGGCTGGAAGAATGTACCATATATATTACTTTGGAACCCTGTCAGATGTGTGCCGGCGCCATTATTCAGGCCCGTATACCGGAAGTGGTCATGGGCTGCATGAATCCGAAAGCCGGCTGCGGCGGCTCTGTTTTAAACATTCTGGAGACGCCCCAGTTCAACCATCAGGCCCTTGTCACCAGAGGCATCCTGGAACAGGAATGCGCAGACCTTTTAAAATCCTTTTTCACCGATTTAAGAGAACGCAACAAGAGAGAAAAAGCACTGCGGCGCCAATCTTCAGAGGAATAGAACACAGCTATTGAAAATCTTTCGTGTAATAGTCCTGTTGCAGATATTCCTGTTCTAACATGGCGCTGTCGGCGCTTCCTCCCTGCCGCATCCGAAACAGCAATCCGCCTAAATCCTGACGAAACATATTCTCATACTCCTGCCCATAGCCAATAAGGGCATTTTTATTTTTCCTTGCAATCAGACGAAGTACATAGCGGGCGGCAGCATCCGTTTGTTTTTTCTTTATCATTATGGGCACCAGTGTCTTCTCCCCATCTCCAGTGCATATCATAATCCCTCTGCCTTCCCCTGGCTCCTGGCTCTCATACGCCCAGACCACATCCCTCAAAGGAAACATTTTGGGCAGGAATGTATTTCCATAATAACATATGGCGTCACTGCACAGTACCATATTCTTTATCTTAGGAGCCCTTGAAGCCTCCCTTTCCAGTCTCTCCGGAGAAAAACCGGGAATTTTCCACAGCTCCTGCTTTACTTTCTCATACTGGCTTAAAACCACTATGCCAAAAATGGTCAGCCCCACAAACACCATAAATATGAGAAGCAGAAAGAATAATAGTATTTCCAGTATGTAGTCCCCTTTCGCGAACAGCGTCAGAATAACCATTCCAAGAAGCACCACACCCAAGATGACTATGTTCGCCACCAGTTTCCAAAATCCACGGAAAAGCTTCCTCAAACATCTCATGCCTGCCACTCACTCCTCAGTTGATACTAGCGCTTATATATGCCGAAAAAAAGACGAACACCACCAGCAGCACGAAAAATGCCAGTCCCACAATAACGCCCAAAAATACCTTAAGCCCCGTTGTCATTTTAGACTTTACAATCGACCGAACTGCCCAATAACCACCGAAACATATCAAGGCTCCAACAGGTCCCACCAGCCAGACCAGCAGCATGGAAACTATCGTAGCAATCCAGTCAGACCCTCCCATTTTCTTCTTATCCGGCTTTGGATCCGTAGCTGAGGAAGGACCATGACCGTTTTCCATCTGATTCTGCCTCCCCGCAAGAGGGTCCTGGTAATTTCCCTGCTGATTTTGTGAATTCATTTGTGTACTCTGTCCGTCTTCCTGTTTGTTCAAATCTACCTGACTCATATTCTCCTCCTCTTTTCAATTCCCTGCTTCGGGAACTTGTACAATTCAGATAATCCAGACCAAATTGCTGATACAATAACTGTATTTTTATCACTGTTTACGTCAAAACACAATATTACTTTCCTATAAACCGCAAATTCCCTGCCGCTCAGCCCCCATAATGCCCGGCAGTTTGCGGCTTCACTCTCCTCCTGCGCTCAGTCATGCCTGTCCTTGCTGTCAAAAGTTTCGCAGAATCGGGCCGAAAAGGAAGGCGCTTCCCCGGCGATATACAGATGTGAAGTGTCGCCAAAAGTACTTATTCTGAAGGACGCTTTGCCCTCCCTGCGTTCTTCCGAGAACACAGTGGTCACAGACGTGGGCGCTGCGCAGGTATGATGCCAGAGTATCATGGGGGACACATTCATAAGCCTGCTTAACAGCACACATTCCAGTCCAAAATGGCAGAAAAATACAAGAATATCCCGGTTGGGCCGTTCCGCCTTGTAGAATTCCCCATATCTCACATATCCATGTTCTTCCAGCAATATATCAAATTGGCGGACAATCTCCCCATAGGCTTCCCCTACTTTTCCCTCCCGCATAATATCCGTCTGAAACCATTTATCCCGCAGAAAATAAGCCTCCTCCGCCATCCAGTGCTCCGGAAGCCAGTCCCATGCAATTTTTTTCCCGTCCGTCACATCCGGACGCTGGATCAAAGGAGGAAACTCCCTCAGCCAATCACATACCTGCGCTGTTCTGCCCATTTTCCGCAAGGTCACGGACGCCGTATCTCTGGCTCTTCCCAGAGGCGATACATAAAAGTCCGTCACATCAATCTTTGAAATCCGCTCTGCCAGCAGTTCTGCTTCCCGCCAGCCCTTCTCTGTCAGAGAATCCTTTTCATAATCCGGATCCCCATGTCGTATTATCATTATTCTCATTTTGCTTCTCCTATATTAAGTCGCTGCGCAACATCACTAAAGGGTGCGGTTCTTTCGGCGCCCTACTGTCAGGCTTTTTACCCTAACGCCACATCCAGAACCATCATCAACACAAATCCCACGGCCACGCCCACTGTACCAATATTCGTATGTTCCCCTCCCTGGGCTTCAGGAATCAGCTCTTCCACCACCACATATATCATAGCCCCCGCAGCAAACGCAAGGAAATAGGGCAGAAGAGGCACAATCTGTTCTGCCAGCAGAATTGTCACCACCGCTCCCACAGGTTCTACCACCCCTGAAAGCACACCGTACCAAAAAGCCTTGGGCCGGGACACTCCCGCATTCCTGAGAGGCATGGAAATAATTGCCCCTTCCGGGAAATTCTGAATGGCAATTCCCACAGCCAACACCAATGCAGCGGCAAAAGTCATGCCGGTTCCATCCACCATTGCGCCGGCAAAAGCCACACCCACAGCCATCCCTTCCGGCAGATTATGAAGCGCCACGGCAAGTACCAGCATGGTTGTCTTTCTAAAATCCGATTTCATGCCTTCCGGTTTCTCCCCGCCCACATGAAGATGTGGTATCAGGGTATCCAGCAAAAGCAAAAACCCAATCCCCAGCAGGAACCCCGCCGCTGCCGGCAGCCAGGCATTGTTCCCCTTTTTTTCCTCCAATTCAATTGCGGGAATCAACAAAGACCACACCGATGCCGCAATCATGACGCCGGCGGCAAACCCCAATAACAGCTTTTCCAGCTGCGGATTCATTTTTGCCCTCATAAAGAACACCATTGCCGCCCCCAACGTGGTGCCCAGAAAAGGAATTGACAGTACTATAAATTCTTCCATATTATCCCCCGTTTCTGCCCGGACTGCGAATCCGGACATTCTCCCTGTTCCAGGCTGTCCCTGCCTGGCGGCGCATACTCTAAAATGTCAATAACCATAGTATGCGACATCGCATGGTCATAATACGTAAGAATTTATCTAAAAACAAAATTGTCATGTGGATGTTTGTATGACACTTACTTTAAGACTATGAAGCATGGTTGTGTTCTGCCAGCCGCCGGAGCCCGTTGTCCCCGTGTGCCAGATACATACACCGCCATAGGAATTTTCCTCAATCCCCACCTCCATATCCACCATAGCCTCATAACGCCCCCAGCCTTTTGCTGCCTTTGAATTAACTGTTTCTGCGTGAACTGTAAGACGTTTTCCCGCAGCTTTTAATATAATCTCACATCCGGTACGATAACAGGAAGTCACAATGCCCCCATTCAGCATTCTCGCTTCTCCTCCGTCATATCGCATTAAAATAAACCTTACAGCGTCAGCCGCTTCTTTTGTTCTAATGATTCGCACCCCATATCCGGTCAGGGATATGGTATCAAATTTTATACACAGATCCATATACTGGCCTGCACTTCCGAATCCCTGGCCTGCGGTCTTGGCCGGGTCCGCCCTGATGCACAGAACCATATCCCCATATAATCCCTCCGGCGGTGTATATAACAGCCTTGCCCCCTGCACATTTTGATACAGTCCAAAGCCAATGCTGCCATTTCCCGTACTGCCATATTTCCAGGGTTCCTCCACATCCAGTTCCCAACGGGCGCCTGCGCTGCCCTGTGACGGCAGACAGTCAGCAACACGCTCTCCCGCCATATTCCCTGGCTGCGCCGCATCCACAGTCCAAAACCCCGCAAGCACCCTCTTTTGCAATCCGGTGGGCATACTGTCAAACTCTGTGTTTATCAACACCTTCCATCCCCCGTCCTCTGTCTCCTCCAAAATATCTTCCTCGGACACAGGCCGTTTGCTAATCAGTGTCACCGCCCTTCCTGCTTTTCCGCACCGATACTGCGGTATAATACAAACCATCAAATAATACCCCACCTCCCCCCAGGTCAAACGGTATTCTTTTTGTGGTTTTCCGCCCCGTGTCACTGCGGTCAATATGGGATTTACTCCCTTTTCATTTTCACAGCAATACCAGGAAATATCTGAATTGTCTTCACACTTCCCATCCCCAAATCTGTAACTGACTCTGACAATCCCCTTTTCATCCTGTATAAATTCCGGTTCCTCCGCAAATTCCGGCGCTTCCTTCTTTTTCGGCCACACTGTCAATTCAGCCGCCCCTTCCAGCCCCTCCGGTGTAACCGCAAGGATACACACCTTCCGCTCTGACGCTTCCTCATTGCGCCCCTCCACCAGACACCTTCCATCCCCATACTCCGTGAGAATCACATACCTTTTATCCTGTTCCCTAACCAGATAGGAAACCTTTCTCCCCCTATCCTCTTCTCCGGAAAAATAGAAGACTCTGGCCCGCAATATAATTCCCGGCTCCCCTGATACAATCTCGCCTTCTCTCCCCTCCCGGTTATCAGTGCCGGGTAATCCCTCCGCTTCCAGTCGAAGTAATGTGGGAATCCTGCTCTTTCCGGCTTTTATGGCATATTCTTTTACTTTCAGAGGGTCCCAGTCATCCATTCCCCGGAGCAAATTAAAGGTATTATACAGGATTCCCTCTTCTGTCACAAGCCGATACCCCTCCAATACCCCTTTTCCTTCCATGGAAACCGTCTGGGGCATGTCTTCCCCGCCAATGACAATCCCTTCTCCGCCGCCCTTCACCCCTGTTTTGTCCTGACCGGAACCCGACAATGCCTCTGTCTCCTTTTCGCCAGTCAACTGCGACAATTCCGTTTTCCAGGAAGACTTCGGAAAATTTCCTCTCTTTATTTTATATTGGTAACAGCGCAGACCGGGCAAAGGATATTTTGTCCACGCAATCCGGTCATTTGCATCCCGCGTCCGCCCCTCTTCCCATTGAAACTCACTGTCCACCACCGTTACAGGGCCGTTCTCTTTTGTAAAATACTGCTTTCTTTCCCCTCCGTCTCCTCCTATCCGGAAGCGGCACCCCAGAAACACTGCCCCGGAGCCTCTGGTATCATACAAAGGCCTGCTTCCATAGAAGTCAAAATCACATTCCACATATACCCCTCTGCCGTTCAGAGAATCATCTGTACACTCAAAATGACAGCGCACATACAGGCATCTCTCACCTCCGCACACAGGGCACAGATTCAGCCTGCTGACAAAATCACAGTTTTGGGCCAGGACTCTATCCCCCCACTGCTTTGCCAGCTGCGCCTGGGTGATTACACTTGTCCTCTTTTTACGGCTCAGGCCTGGGCATGGGGAATAGTCCAGGTCCACATTACAATAATTTCCCATGGTCAGATTGGACAGCTCTAAGTCCCTGACACGAAATAAAAACAGGGTATAATTTCCCCTGGCCCCATGGGACTGCCCCCTGTTCCCTGCCAATACCACCTCATTTCGATGCTCCGAAAGACCTGTCAATCTCAGGGCATCACATGCAATGGTCAATCCATACGGTTCGTCATGCCCCGGTTCCGGCACTGCCACATCCTCCGCCCCTGGGTCATGAAGCCAATATACACCGGGAGCAATCAAAACGGTAATCTTTTCTTTATTTGCAGCCTCCGTCTCCTTGACACAGCCTTTTTCCTCTCCAAGGGCATTGACAGCCTCCATGGCTTCCCTAAGACTTTGATACACATGGGCATATTTGTCCGTCATGTCAGCATCCATCCCGCCGTCCAGAAGAATTGTCCTTTTATTCAGTCCAATCTTTTTCCCCTGATATATCAAATAGTCTCCATAAAAAGTATAAGTATCCCCCACAGCAGCTTCCTCCCCCCGCAGATGCCGAATCACATCACTCTTTCAGCACCGTCCTCATATCCGCAACCACCCATTTGCCGTCAATGTTCACATAATAATAGGTATCGTTTGTGACAACCGTGCGATACTCCTTTGTCTTCGTCAGAAACATGGTCTTCTCAAAATAAACGTTGCAGGAAAAGAAATTATCGGAATAACGTATATAATCCGTCACCCTTTCATTGGCGAAAGTAGGCGCCTCATGTTGGCTGTACATCCACAGATCAAATCTTCGATAATGATCCGCCTGCTCCACAAAATAGGAATTCTCCGGGAACATGTATTTAAGCGGCTCCACACTATGATTGCCCCCGGGCAAGTCGCCCGAAAAGAAATCCGAATAATTTTTCGCGTTTTTCAGCACATACTCCGCCAGCGCATCCTCTATCCGGCCTGTGGGAAACGCCCTTGCGTCTATGACACCTTCCACATTTGTATAGGCCATATCCTGCCCATATTTGTCCTGTATGACAATTTCAGGCATTTCAAACAATCCCGACACCTCATATTCCACAATGTCAGGCACGTCCACATATTCCGCCGCATATGAGAACGCTTCCACCTCCCATTGATTTCCGGTCAGTTCCCTTTCATCCGCCAATACGCCGTTTATCTGCACTGTACAAGTGTTGGGAGCATGTATCAAAAGCTTTGTGTCACCTGTTTCCAAAACAGGTTCCACAGAGGCAATTTCCCAATCCTGTATTGACAGAATAAACATCAGCGGTTCCGACGCGGTTTCCCTCAGGGACACCGACGCAATCCTTCGGTCGCCGGCATAGATATGGTACACCGGTTTCTGTACATCATAGCTTCCGGGGGCCTTTTCAAAACGAAGGCTTTGGCCGGAAAGCTGTGCCATATACTTGTTCTTCACAATGTCAGGATCCTCAAATCTGCTTTGAGCGGAAGGAAATGAAAGCATTTCTCCTATCCTGCCCTCTTCCAAATCACATATCAGGGATTCCATGACCCGTTCCGGCTGTGAAGCCTCATAGGTTAAGAGACTGTCCTGCACATACCGCAATACATAGGCCCAAAACAGAACCAACACCATCAGAAATATAAAATAGCCAATCAAAAACACAGGGAATTTTTTCTTTTTTGAATGAGTCATTTTCAATTCCCCTCCTTATCCACCACAAATGCCGTGGGCAGCAGCCAGGAAGATGTGGCATAATACAGTGTGACGCTGGACATCTCATATGTACCGTCGTAATACATGGCGGAAGAACTGCCCCCATCCAGGTTTGCGGCGTTTACCGCCCCATATTCCTGCATGATGGAGATTAAATCCCTTGCCGTGGCGCCCAAATGTCCGCCCGCTCCCCGTCCGTCCGTAACCAGAAGAAGCACTGTCCCGTCTGCTCTCTGACCTATGGCCGTTCTGGGATTTGCCCCGCTGCCGCTTCCGCTGAACTCCGTGGCTGTTCCGTTGATAATAAGCTTGGTAAAATGATTGTCGTCCCCATCTTCAATATCTTTAAAACTCACTGCGTCTCTGATGTGATTCTCCGCCACAAAAGTTTCCACCTGTCCGGCAGAGAGATTCCCCGTATCCGCAATAATCAGCACATTGTCTTCATTAAAGCCAATCATCACGTCCCCAGCCTGGGGCACATTATATTGTATCTGGCCGTTGCAGACCACGAGACCTTTGGGTTTCCCTCCCCAATTACCCAGGGAATAATATTCTCCTCCGTTGACCCCGCCAATGCAGTCCTCCTGCTGCACCAGCTGTTCCAATGTCAGACCGCTTTTGCTCTGGGAGTCATCGGACCAGGGGTAGATTGTAGCCAGTCTTATCCTTGCGGGATCACGCACAATCATCAGCTTTGCAAAAAAGGAATGGCCGGAGATTTCCACAATCTCCACATCCGGCTGTTCCTCCGGTTCCTCTTCACCAGTTACGGCACTGCCCTGAACAGGAATCACAATCATATCCGGATTCACCTCTTCTTCATTATGGGTCATGCCATTGCGGCCGGTGATGGCAAGTATTTCTTCCTCACTAAAATACCAGGAGGCCAGAAACTTCATCTGTCCTGTTTCCAAGATTGTTGACACAAACAAATCCCGCGCCGCCGGGCTTGGCCCATGGCAGATGAGCCACAATGCGGTATAGGCCCCTACAAATGTAATCAGCAGAAAAGACATCAGCACCAGAAAAAATCTGCCGATATAGGTCAGCGCTCTATGTGTCTTTGGTTTCTTATCTCTCTTCATAGTTTCCTCATTTCTGTTTTCACATACATGAGTATTATAAAATGCAAAAACATATTAGTCAAGTTGTGGACGCCACATGCCGGCCAAATGTCAAACCTCCCGTAAATCTACTTTACGGGAGGCTTCCATGGGGGCGGCGATAATAATGTGGTTCTGCCTATATCGGGTAAAACATCATAAATGGAAGAACCCATTGCCTTCTCAAATTCTTCCTTGATTTCAAATGTTTTGTTCCATCCCGCCACATACCCCCCCATAATGCCATACCTCCTTGTGACATCCACAAATCTTTTTTCCAGTATGACAAATCCATAATCTGTGGCAAGGGAATCACACAGCTGAATCAGTCTGTCATAATCGTCCGCAGTACAATTCATAATGTATTTTTTAATCTCAATCTCTTCTACCCGGGTGGGCTCATAGTCAAAAGCCTCCCTCATAAGCACATAAGAATGGGTCATACAGACTCTGGCAGCTTCCTCCCACCCCTTTTGCATACAATACACGTATCCTTCGTAGACATGTTTTGGAATATTCACAATGCCCACCCTCCTGCCAATGTCATGAAGAATTCCGACAATGTATGCTTTGTCCTCATCCAGTCCCGGCACCAGATGCGCTATGTTTCTCGCCGCTATGCCCACATTCAGAGAATGCATAACCCAGGGTCCCGGATTGAGTTCCCCGGCTATTTCCAATTCCTTTTCCGCCTCTTCCTTGGTTGGCAACATATGTTTCTTCTCCTCTTCCCGTACTGTCTCCCCATTGCGGTACACCTTGTGAGATTGACAGTCCTGCAATGTTTTATTTGACTACAATACCATATTTTTCCCCTTTTGTCTTTTGTTTTGTATAAACCATATTTTATCACAAAAAAGGTCCCCTGTCATTTCAAATACAAGAATTTCTTCACACATTTAAATGCCAGTTTTGGAAATCAACAATATCAAATACGCTTATAGAAAACAGCCTGTTCTGCGAGGCGTAAACGCTCAGCTGGAGCTGGGCAAAATGTATGTCATTCTGGGACCTTCCGGGTGCGGCAAGACCACACTGCTTTCTCTTATGGGCGGTCTGGACAGTCCTTCCGCAGGACAGATTCTATACGATGGCCAGGACATTGCGAAATCCGGCCTGGCAAAGCACCGGCGCTGCCATGTGGCTTTTATCTTCCAGAGTTACAACCTCATCGATTATCTGACACCGGAAGAAAATGTAACACTGACTTCAAAACTGCCGCCCCTGCCAATTCTGGAGCAGTTGGGTATTACCAAAGCAGAGGCAAGGCGAAATGTGCTGAAGCTCTCCGGGGGACAGCAGCAGCGTGTCGCAATCGCCCGTGCTCTCGCCAGCGACGCGCAGATCATTCTGGCAGATGAGCCTACCGGAAATTTAGACGAGGATACCGCAGGAGAAATCACTGCAATTCTGAAAGACAGCGCACATAAATCAGGAAAATGCGTGGTGGTCGTAACCCATTCCAATGAACTGGCAAAAGAGGCGGATGTAATCTTCCGGCTCCGTAAAGGAGAATTACAGATTTCAACTCTTTCCGGCATTCCGCCGCAGGCGGCTTCTTCCCGTAACCGGTAATTACAGCCGCCAACTGCGCTGCCAGCCTGCGCAGTGCAGCCCAATCTCTGAAGAGCCATGTTTTTTGTGTACCAGAAATTCCGTTGTCTTTTTACTTCCTGAAAATTTGCCTTCACAGGCAAACAGAATTTGCCGGCTTACTTCAGTGACATTGTTGTATCGGAGTCCACTGCGTAAGAACTGACAAGGTTGCCATTTACTTGACGCTGGGGCCAAAAAGTATTATAATAAGCAAAATATGGAAAGGCAAAATTTTAAAAAGGAAAAAGGAGAAGGGAAAGACAAATCAATGAGTGAAGAATTCAAAAAACGATTGGCAAAAGCAGCCAGAAAAGGCAGGAGAATCGTCATTGCGGCCGCCGCAGGCGCAGTGGCGTTAAGCAGCATCGGTTATGCTCAGGCAATAGGCATAGAAGATGTTTTTGACGAACGTTATTACGCGGATAAGTACCCGGATCTTAAGGCTGCCTATGGTTATGACAGGGCAGCTCTTCTGGAGCATTTCAAAAAGTTTGGCCTCTCAGAGGGCCGGGGCATGAATGAGATGATAGACATCGTCAAATACAGGGAGAATTATCCGGATCTTCAGGCTGCGTTTGGGGATAACTGGGACGCTTATGTTGCGCATTATCTTACCTATGGAGCCTTTGAGCACAGAGACAATGGCACCGATTTTGACCCAGTAGATTATCTCGGCAGATACAGCGAATTGCAGGCTGCGTTTGGCAATAATATACTGGCAGCTTACAAGCATTACGAGGAATATGGAAAGCAGGAGGGCCGTGAGGTCAGAAGCGAGGCTGCCATAAAGGCCGAAGAAGAAGCGGCGGAAGACAACGGTCCCGCAGAGCCTGTGGAACCTACGGATAAACCCTCAGAGCCTACAGAGAAACCTGCGGAGCCCACGGATAAACCCTCAGAGCCTGAAAAAGGAAATTTTGAGATTCAGAGCGTGGAGGTTGTGGGCACCGGACGCATCAGAGTGACTCTGAATCAGAAGACAGAACAGCCCCTTTTGCTGCAAGCGTTCAGCATCATCTGCAACAGCGGCGGCTCCGATATGACGATTCGGTCTGTGTCCACTGAAGATAATATGGTTTATGACCTGATAACTACCTATTACAGAGATCAGGACTACGATATACAGATTACCCTTGCCGACGGTACCGCAATCTCAAAAGTCTTTACGTATAGAACAGATTGTGCGCAGATTGCAGGCATCAACGCTGTCCGCACAAGCGCAAGCGAGGCAAGAATTACCTATAATTCCGATGAACCTGGCTATTTTTATTATATTTTAGAGGAAAACGGGCAGGCACGGGGAGCTTCCGTGGTAGAATTAGCTGACGCAACAGAAGCTGACATTATAAGAGATGGTGTTAAGACGGAGATGAAACAGCATGAAAATGTCTTTACCATTACCGGTCTGACCGAAGGCATGCCATATACCATGTATTATGTGGCTGTCAATACGGAAGAAAAGTCCACATTGGTAAACAGCCTTTCTATAGATGGGGAAGTCTTTGAGGAGAAGACCACCGCAATCAAAGGAGCCGAGGCATTTGCTGAGAAGCTGGCAAACGGCGAATTCCTGTATGGTTTTGAGATAGAGCTGGAGACCCCCACTTCAGAAAGCCTGACTTTGGAACAGTTTGACATAAGCTGTCCTCTGAGCAAGACCACTCTTGGAGATGTGAAGACTTCAGATAATAGAATTTATCGTGTGTATATGCAAAGGGGCAGTATCCCTCAAGGCAATAACACTTACACCATCCTGATTAACCTGAAGGATGGTACACAGTTAAAAGGTTCCTGCTATCTTGACTTGCAGGCGCCCAGAGTGAATGCCAGAAGCATTGAGTGGAAAGATGAGGATACAATAGAGGTTGTTGTCAATTCGGACGAAGCAGGTACGCTTTATTACGCGATTCAAGACGAAGTAGAGGGCGAGGGAACCATCGTTGCCAAGGACCCTGCGCAGATTTATGCTTCGGGTACAAAGGTTTCAATAGGATATGGTTTGAATTATGTAACAGTCAAAGGCATCAAGGCGGGACAGTGGTTCTGCTATGTGTCAGAGGACGCAAAGGGCAACAGGGAGGATTTCTACAGCTATAAGCAGATTCCCGAATATACAGCTCCGGCTCCGGATGAAACATCACAGCCAAAGATTACAGACGTTACGGTTGTGAAGACTTCAAGCAACGCAAAACTCAAGGTAGTGTTCAATCAATCTGTATATGGACTCTATGACAATAGCCTGACCCAGATCAGCGGAATTGATAAAAGGCTGGCATTCTCTACGGAATATAGTTCTGAAGGAGAACTGGAAGATAATGTACTGACTCTTACTGTGATGGACCCGTCAATTTCCATACCCACAGGCAGCCATACCCTGACTATTGTATTCTATGACGGAACAACATTAACATTTGATTTCACAGTGTAAGTATATCCGACAGGCGTACACGCAAAAAGCTCATTTTATTAAAGTCACAGTTCAGCCGAAAGCTGAACTGTGACTTTGCTATCAATCCTCTGATACTACTGGTACTGTTCTTGGACCTATATCCATACTTTGTACCAAAAGCTGAAAGTTCATCAAATAACTTTTCTTTCATCTTCATGCACTCTTCTTCGGACAATGGCCGCCTTGCGCCATAACTCCCTTTCCAACCATCCTGAATCGTCATGGGAAATATCACTAAAGCCAGAACACAACACTCAACACTGTCAACAATAACAATTCTTAATTTCTCATGTTCCATCTGTATCATTCCCCTCTTGATAAAAAACAGCCTGTTTTTTGTACATTTCAGCATACAGTCCATTTTCTCTGTCCACAAGCTCCGAATGTGTACCCGATTCTTCTATTTTACCCTGACTGAACACAAGAATCAGATCGCTTTTCTGCGTCAAAGACAGACGGTGAGAAATAAAAATACATGTTCTGCCGTCTGTGATACCACTCAAAGACCTATACATTTCATATTCAGCAATCGGATCCAGCGCCGCCAGCGGCTCATCTAAAATAACTACGCCTGCATTCTTATAGATTGCGCGCGCAATAGCAATCTTCTGCCCTTCCCCTCCTGAAAATTCCACACCTGCATCATCTAAAAACTTAAAAATTGGTGTATCCATCTTTTTAGGCAATTTATCAATCACATCATAAATACCACACTTTTTCACCACATCATTCAGCTTATCTTCATTATAGTCCTGAGCGAATATAATATTTTCCTTTACAGGGTAGGAAAACAATCTATAATCCTGAAAGGCACACGCAAAGTTTTTAATATATTCCTTGAAATCCAAAGTATTAATATCAACACCATTGACACAAATCATTCCCTGTGTGGGTTTATATAATCCTAACATAAGCTTTACAAATGTAGTCTTTCCGGAACCATTTAATCCCACAATGGCAACCTGGGAACCCGGGGCAATGGATACATTAATATCTTCCAATACATATCTGTCAGTATTGGGATACCGAAAACTCACATTTTTGAATTCAATCAAAAATTTCCCACTGGGTACCGGAAGATTACCTTTTCCCTCGTCCGTTTCCAGCGCAAGAAATTTCCTTAAATTATCCACATAATTAAAATTATTTCTCAGTTCAACAAAAGCATTGGATATCCTTAGCAAAGTAGAAGTAAGGGAATTAATGGCACTGATAAATTTAGTAAAAGACGCAATTGTAATAGAGCCTGCCATGACGGCACTTGCCAGCGACAAATAAACAATTATTTGCTGAATGGAGTTTACCATTGATGTTCCTGTATTCATTTTCAGAAACTTATATGTTACTTTTTTTAACGTCTTCATATATTCTGTTGAATGACTGTTATATTTTTCTGTCAAATACTCCTCCAACCCGTTCACTCTGACTTCTTTTCCGTACTGGAAACCATACATCAGACGCAGAAGATATTCATTCCTTCTTCGGAAAGGTGCTGTTTCCTTTTGCCATTCATAATTATATCTTTTTGATATACTGCTAAAATATACATTCAGAACCACCGCCAGAAAAATAGTTATAATTATCAAAGCGTTCACATTAGATAAAATCCACAGCATCCCCGCAACCGTTACTATGCTTGAAAGAAACGAAAATATGGACGCAAATGTTTGCTCTATGTAACCTATGCGTCTTATTCTTTCCACCAAGTTTAACGTTTCCTGATTTTCTGTCTCAGGAAATGACACAGACATTATTTTCCTTCCCAGAGTAATTGCATGCTTGTATTCAAACAAATTGTATCTGTTAGTAATCAACATCTGCAATATATTCTTTGATATATGCGATGCTACCAACAGAATTGCCATATACGCAGCATGGCGGCATACTCTGTCGAAATCCATATAAATGGTAAGATCCTCCACAATCAATGCCGGAAAAATCACATTAATAAACGGCATCAGCGATTCCAGCAAGGCAGACGGCAGCCGAAGCAATAGATATAATTTATCAATCTTCCATGTATAAACAAAAATATACTTAATATCCGCAAAAAATTTTTTCATCCTGGCTTCCTCCACCAAAAGACAGTATTGCAAGGACAGTGCCATAGCCTGTCCAGCAATACTGCGCAACTATAAAAATACCCATATTGACTCTATATCTTATGCCGCCCTACATACTCCCAGACATTAGCACTGATGCCAGCATTACAATTATCACCATAACTACATGTATTTCCAGCGTATGTGTAAACATAGAGAGCTTATACAATTTATCTTCTTTTGACATATTTCTCACTCCACATTCCTGGCTTTTTCCATCAGTTCTTCCGCCTCCGCAGGTGTTAAACCAAACAACCTCAATCCTTGGCAAATAGCATCATTTGACCTTTTCTGCCGGGTCTTTACATATTTAATCTGCTCTTCCTGTGTCATTTTTCGTAGATCAATCTCTTCCTTCTTTAGAAAATTTCCTCTTGGCCACTGAGACATTGCTCCCATTAAACCGCTTGACGAAAAACTCACATCCAAAAGCAGATCATTTGGAGTTACCTTCAATGCCTTGCATATCCTTACCAAGGTTATCACATCCGGCATCACCGTCCCCTCTTCATACTTCTGTATTGTAGATTCAGAAGCAGCTACTTCCTTTGACAGATCCTCAATACTGATACTACGTTCCAATCTTGTCTTCTGAAGTAATTCATTAAATTTCATCTCTTTACCCTCCTGCATAATTTCTTTTTTCATCACCAATGTTTGCACCATTGGAAAATACATAACATGTTTATACCACTTATCTTCTTTCAATCAGATAACTTCTTCAAATCCAAAATTATCTCTTCCAGATTCAAATCACCCATACCCTTGTTCCAACTCTTCGGCGCTGCGCTACCACTGCCTTTTTCATAAAACCCGCAAATCTTTCATATGTATTTGGCAGCTTCCTTGGCAAGCTATGTGTTTCCCCAAAAGACATGTCCTTCACCAACTTATAATTGCCCCATAACAAAAGTCTCCAGCACAGCTTAGACCTTATTTTAATTTATGCACAGGTAAATAAAATAATTGAGAAATCACAACCAGTAGCGTGACTTATGATGGCCATAATATTACTATATTCTGATATTGTCGATATATATGGTAATGCAAATGGATGTTTTCCCATATACAAGGCTCCCTGTTATTGCTTCCCCCTTTTTAATATAATACACCATTTTTTATAAATGCGCAATATGTCGTATCACTTACTTTTTTGTAAGCAATACGACATATTATCAAACATTTATATTTTGTCCCCTTCTATCCACCTTCCTTTTCTTAAAAGCAATCTAAAATAAAGCAGCTTTATGCTTGCGTAAAAGTAGAGGCTGTCACACTAAGTCATTAGCCCACTGCTCCTTTTCTATGCAAAAAATAACTGCCAGACCTCGAAAGAATCCAGCAGTTGGTGTAACATTAATGCATACCCTAACACATTACTTACAAAAAATTATATTCTAAATCAGATAAAGCAGCCTCTTCATAAATTTCATTTGTTGCAGCCACAACTCCATGCCCTGCGGGAATGACACGTCCAGGAACAGCGCAGTATACATCCCCTCAGCGATTATATATGGTCTTAAGCATATTTCTCACCCTGGTAAACGCAGGTTTAGGCTGGTAAGCAGAATCAAACAGACGGGAGTTCGTGGTATCACCCTCACGATAATGGTCGATTAGGCCAAAAAGGGTTACATTAGTAATATTGGCACTGCCGCCACCCTCCTTATCCAGATCGTGCAGCAACATGAAAATGGCGCCATACCGGTTCCCCTGTTTCGCAAAACTCTCCTCGTCCTCTTCCTCCACTCCCACCGACAGCTCTGTAATATGTATCTCCAGCTCAAGCTCCGCAAATTTGAGAATCGCTGTTTTCAATGTACTGTCATTGGGGTAATCCACATCCCAGTACCCCTGCATTCCAATGCCGTCAATAAGCCCTTTCTCCTTCAACGACTGGCAAAGAGTATAGATTGCGTCCCTTTTGGCTGTCTGAAATGTATTGAAGTCATTATAAAATAGTTTCACATCCTGGGCAGCATATTTTCGCGCATATGTGAAGGCCATCTCCACATAATCCTCCCCTATGGTGACATACCAGGGATTGGGTGTTCCTTCATTCTCCGTGCGGCATAGGAATGGACTGTCCTTGTCACCCTTGTCCGGGTCCACAGCCTCGTTCACCACATCCCAGCAATATACTACACCGGGATAATTATCCTGCACATGTGTCATCAACTGCATAATATAACTCTCCATGCGAGAAAGCATAGTGTCCCGGTCCACATATTCCCCTTTGTCATCATATCCCTGCCGGAAGAACCAATCCGGCGCCTGGACATGCCAGACCAGTGTGTGCCCCCTCATCCGCATGCCGTTTTCCTGACACCATTCCAGTGTGGGATCAATGCACTCATAGGACAATACGGGACTGCCGTCTCCTTCCTTTGCGCTCTTCTGGGAACCCTGCTGGTCCAAAATGTATGCGCTCTTCATGAGGTTTGTCATAGTGCAGCTATTGAAATGCTTTTTTGCTACCGCCATATACTCCGGCATATTCAACGTCTGGTTCTCAATCGTACTGCCGTTAATGCCCACGCCCAGCGTAAAATAATGACTGCACAAATCCTTCAGGGCCGGTTCTGTAAGGGCGGCTGTCAGATCATAATCACTGTCAGAAAACTCCGCCAGCACCTCTTTCCAATAGAGTTCCTCCTGGGTCAGAGACTCTTCCTGACTCTCTGCGCCAGATCCTGCGTTCCCGTCGTCCCCCGTGGAGGAAGCCGTATCGCTGCTCTCCGATTTCCCCTGCGCATCCGACTCTCCCTGACTATCTGAGCTTCCCTGATTGTCCTGCTCCCCTTGATTGTTTTCTTCTCCTTGTACCACTGAAGCTCCATCTGTGCCGCCATCGTCTTTCGTACCGCATCCTGGCACTGCCAACGCCAGACAAATGCCCAGCGCCGCCAAAAATACCCGTTTTGACCTTTCTCTGTTTTTCATGGTAAATCTCCTCTCTACTATGTCTTTTTGTAACATTTCAGTCCTTCCCACGAATTCAATCATCGCAATGGGTCTTGCAGACTCATTGATACGCAATTTCACAAGACCCCCAAGCGCCAAAATGAATTATCCTCCCTGTCAATGTCATCGGAAGGAATTCTTTGTGGCATTACCTCTGTCACACATTCCCCACATACACCTTTTCCAGATATTTACCAGCGGTCCGGGCAAGGCTGTATAGCAGGTCCACGTCCGTAGCCTCTCTGTCCCGCATATGGTATTGTGGGAAAAAGCGGGTGATATGGAGAGGAATATCCCGCCCCAATCCGGCAATCCATTTGGCCTGCGCCTCCATATCTATGAGGGAATCATTTTCTCCCGGCACAATCAGCGTCGTCAATTCCACATGACAGCTTTCCGCCGCCCTGGCAATGAAGTTTTTGACTGTCTCCAAATCCCCGCCAAGCTTCCGATAATATTCCTCTCGAAAGCCCTTCAAATCAATGTTCATGGCATCCATCCAGGGCAGTAACTCCTCAAGCACCTCCATGGATGCCGTGCCGTTCGTCACAAGGACGTTCACCATGCCGTATTCCCTCACCAGCCTGGCCGTATCACGAACATACTCCCAGCCCACCAGGGGCTCGTTATAGGTATAGGCTACACCGATGTTCCCTGCTTTTTTCTGTTCCTTCCAGATTAACGCCGTGTCCGCAAGCTCTCTGGGAGAGACATATTCCGTTTCAAAACTCCCCCTGTCTGCCATAGAAATTTCAAAATTCTGGCAAAAGGGGCATCTCAAATTGCAGCCATAACTCCCTACGGATAAAATCATGCTTCCGGGATGGAAGTCGTTCAGTGGCTTCTTTTCCACAGGGTCCAGCGCTATGGACGTAATCCGGCCGTAATTTACGCAGGTAATATCTCCGTCCTGATTTTTTCTGGCTCCGCACAGCCCCGTCTGTCCGGACTCCAGCACACAATGATGCATACATACCTGACATATGGTTTTCATCGCAACTCCTTCTTTAATGATGCCGTATTACTTCAAACCGTTCCAGCTTCACGCTCTCATGTGCCTTGATTCCCGCCTTCTGCTTCGCAATGGCAATCTGCTGTTCTACTGTATCCACACCCTCCAGATTCGGCAGCAACAGCCCCCGCTTTGCGTCCTTTGTCACAATGACGCCATACCTGGCCGCATCCAGTTCTTCCGGCGAGCTGATTTCCTCCGTCTCCCCCAGCACGTCAACGCTGATTGTCAGCCGCCCCACCTCCCAGTCTTCCACAGGAGTAAATCTGGGGTCCTCCGAACAGGCGCTGACAGCATTGTACATAATTTCTTCCGCCAGAGAACCCCGAACCGCCTGAATTGTGCCAATACAGCCTCTTAGCTTCCCATCCTCCTTCAGGGATACAAATGCGCCTGCCCTGGTGTGATACAATTCCTCCGGCAGTCCCCCTGGCATCTCAGGAAGCTTACCTGTCTTCACAAAAGTCTCGATGGTGTATCTTGCAAGCCTGACATAGGAATCTTCCTGTTCCTGCAAGGCAAGAAGCCGTATCCGCTCCTTCTCCTCGTACTGCTCAAGAAAATTGCGGGACTCATAAGCGCAGATGCCATACCCCACCCCAAACGGACCCTCGTAGGAAAGCCGTTCTGCCTTCAGGGAAGTCTTGTCAAAAGCGCCCGCCAAAATGGTAAAGGATCGATGCCCACACTCTGCGGCCTTCTCACAGAAATCCTCTGAAAATTCCAGCAGTTCCCCAAATGCGCCCCTGCCCATCACATCCATGATCCGCACGTCATAGACAGGCCCTTCTTCCTGATACCCGTAAGGCCCGTCCTCTTTTAGCTTATGGGACAAATCACCGCTGGCAATCAATACCATCTTTCGCCCCAGCGTCTGGGCCGCTGTTTTGATACACTGTCCCAACCGGTAGTGGGCCGACAGGGAAAAACCGGACAGTCCGATTCTTACCAGACGGTATCCAGTCCAGTACTGATTTACAAAATACAGGGGCACCATGGTGCCGTGATCCAGCTTCTTCTCCCGCTCTCCAAGCGTTCCCGCCCGCAATCCTGCCGCCTCTGCGGCTTCGCCCAGTACATGGACAAATTCTGTGTCATAGAAAACTTCCATGGAAGTCTGTCCGGCCCCAAACTGCCCAAAATCCCCTTTGGCTCCCTGTCCGGGGGATATGTGGAAATAGTCCGCATACATGGTCTGGTGCGGAGAAAGGAGCACGATTGTGTCCGGCTGCAAACGGCCAATCGTCTCTGCCGCCTTATGGTATGCGTCAATGGTCTTCTGTATTTTCTTTTCCTCACCACCGCCCACATCAGGTATGATAAGCGGTGGGTGGGGTACCATGAATCCTGCCAAAATTCCCATGACAATCCTCCCTCGTCATTCTGTTTGTTCCCACAGCCAACGAGTCAAGCTGACACAGTTTTCTGATGTGCTGCGGGTGCTTAATTTAAAGTTTATCATTAAGCCATACAAAAGTCAACGCCTTTTGACTAAAGTAATGTTCCCTGCTGTTTACACCATCCACCTTGTAAGCACCACGCCTGCCATCGTTCCCGCCAGGGTGGCAAGCAGCGCCCCGGTCAGAGTATACCTGGTCTTTGTCACCTTCGCCGCCAGGAAATAGAAGCTCATTGTGTAAAATACTGTCTCCGGCATGGTGTCAATAGTGGAAAATGCTTCTCCTGCGTCTGGGATTATTTCCCCCTGTGTAGCAAAAAAGGACATAATTCTATGCCCTTTTTGTACTTAGTAACTTTATCTAAGTGGTATGACCCTATCTAAGCCACATAATCCGCAGCTTTTTTGAAAACTGTTCACACTGTCACGGCGGTATCCCGGAGGCACAAAAGTTCCTCCGTCAGCCCTGGGAACATGTCACTTGCTACAATAACAGCGGAAAGAATAAAATCTGCTGTTCCTCATCCGCCAACTGTTCAGCCAGCCCCACAACCGCCTCCAGCATCTCCTGCTTCCTGATTGAATTCCATAATGTGTCTGACACTTCCATCAGGGCGAACAGCATGATTCAATGAAACCGTGAATTCACTCAGATAGACATAACCCTGACCTGCCCGCACTTGCTGCGGCTCCACTTTCCACTGCAAGACATGAACCTGCTCCGGCTCCCCCTGGTGATTGACATGACGAACTTCCTGTTGCTCAATCTCTCCCCAGACGCCCCGGAGCACGATTCTGGCAAAGCGCTTTCTTCCGTGGATCACGATCTGCCCGTCCTCCACAGTCACCGGAAGTCTGGTGACAAGATTTTCCTTAAATTCCACCGCTCTGTCCGCCTCCGCCATATCCGTCACGGCAAGCTCCCCTGTGGCTTTCTCCAGATGTAACCGCCTCTCCAGCCGCCTCAGATATGGCTGCCCGTAAGCCGCCTCAAACCGGATCACCGCAGTCCCCTTCTCAGGGACGTCAAAACTTTCCGCACGGTATTCTCTGCCGGTGTACTGGTCACAGCCGTCTATCAGAGGGATATTATGGCCTGCTCCCCGATTGCAGAAGACGGTATACCTTTTGTCCGAAAAATAATCCTTCGTATACTCGCCGCAGCCCAGATCATCCAAAAACGCCTCCCCTTCCGCCAGATAAAAGAAACTTCCCACGTCATTGTGGTTGTGGGATTCCCCGTTGTGCCCACCCTTTACGGCCGCAGCACTTCCCCACACCCCCCGGAAAACAGCCCACTGCACATCCGGAAAGATTTCGTCGCCGCAATCTGCCAGAGTCTTTGGTGTTTCCCACACTGTCTCCAGAAATCTGCCTGTCCAATACCAGTCCCAATAGACTCCGACCCAGCGCCAGCAGCTGTCCTGCCCCAGTCTCCGGGCAAATTCAGGTTCTGGAAAGCACACGCTGTCAAACTCATACGCCAGGCTGCAGGTGAGGCCCATAAAATACGGCTCAAAGCAGCTGCTGTCCGAAAAGTTGACGGTTCTCCCACCGCCAAAATAACACTTCTGCTGAAAGCAGGCAATGGCCTCCAACTTTTTCCCAGACAGAATATCCATATCGGGGTATGCCTCCCTTAACTGTCTTGCAAACAGGGTGTAGTATGTAAACCCATATGCCCAATAGCCCAACCCCTCCTCACAGGCGCCGTCATCCCCGAAACCTTTCAGATAGCAACATGTCAAGGCATGAGCAATGCGCTCCGCAAGCGCCCTCCTCTCTGCCCCTTCATTTAACAAAAAAAGCGCTGCGCTTCCGATATTCCCACAACACACGGCATTCCAGTTGTTTTCGCTTCTCTCCCAGACGGAGTACGGCGCCTGCGACGCCATAAACGGTGCCAGCACCCGCGCCCTCACCTCTCTCTCAACGATTCCTGTCACATGCTCCGAAAGACTGCCTTTTAACAGCGTAACAAGCTGTGCAAGGGTCTGTGCCGTCTCGCTGGCAAAAAGGTCTATGGTGATCCGCCAGTGGACGTTTTTATGTCTATCCACATGGGCAGGCAGGGCCCAGCATTCCTCCCCGCAGATTTCCAGCAGGACCTCCTCCAGCTTCCGCAGATCCTCATCCCTGCGCTTCATCACACTCACAAGCCCAAAGACCGAAAGAAATTTTCTCCTGCCGAAATAGGCTGCCTCATAGCGCAGGCGGTTCCCATTTTTCTCAAACTCCGCAAAAAGCGCCTCCGTAAGCACTGGCATTTTCTGCCCCCGCAGTTCCTGCGCCAGCCTTAAGGCCTCCCTTTCATATTCCGTTTTGAAATCGGCAATTTGCCGCAGTAATTCCCTCATAACCAGTTAAACCCTCCTTCTCTGTCCGTCATGTACCATGTGAAAGCCGTGACGCCGGACGACTATATCACTTTGTACTCGGTGAATAAGCCCATATACAATCAATTCCGCATGTCTGTTACAAGACAGTACTTTTGTTTTATTATGTAATGGGCACAATTATATATAAGGGCACAAGTTATGTCAATCTCTTTTATATCATCAATCTGGTCAATACTACACTGGCCACCGTCCCTGCCAGGGTGGCAAGCAACGCCCCGGTCAGAGTATACCTGGTCTTTGTCACCTTCGCCGCCAGGAAATAGACGCTCATTGTGTAAAACACTGTCTCTGTGCAGCTCATCAAAATAGAAGTCAGCATTCCCGCATAAGAATCCGGCCCGGAGGTGCGGAAAACATCCAGCACCAGCCCTGTTGCCGCAGACGAAGAAAATAATTTCACCACAAGCAGAGGCATCAATTGGGCCGGCAGCCCTACGGCTGTGGTCACAGGCCCCAGCCAGGCCCCCAGCATGTCAAAAAAGCCGGAAGCCCGCAGCATCCCCACCGCTACCAGCAGCCCAATCAGCGTGGGCACTATGTCAACCACGATTTTCAGCCCGTCTTTTGCGCCTTTTAAAAAAGACTCATATACTTTTACTTTGGAGACAAAGCCATATCCCACGATAAAGAATATAAGTATCGGAATGACAATATCCGAAAGATGCGCCAGTACATTCATACCGCCTTCCCTCCCCTGCCTTTTGTCCCGTCATATGCCCTGTTGTCTCTTCCATGATCTTTTAACTTACAATACACCACTGCCACGAAAGAGCTGAACAACGTAGCCGCTATGGCCGGAACGATAATGGCTGTGGGATTTGCGCTGCCGTATTGGGCCCTATACGCAATCATATTCACCGGAATCAACTGCAAAGATGATATATTTAAAATCAGAAAAGTACACATTTCATTGCTGGCACGCCTGCTTTTGCCCGCATCCTCCAAGCGCCGCTTCCCACCGTCAGTCTCTTTCTTGGTCTTAGCGCCCCCTGCTGGCCTCATCGGACTGCCATGTTCCCCAAGGCTTCCCCTGGCTTCCAGACTGCCATGTTCCCCAAGACTGCCCCTGGCTTCCAGATATTCCGGATTCCCCCGCTCCGCCTCCAGCTTTGCCAGTTCTTCCATAGCCTTCAGGCCCCCTTGTGTCAAGTAAGTGACAGGAATTTTCTTAATTTTTTACCGCACAATGTCGCTGTTTGTCACCCCGAGTACATTGGCCATCTCATCCCTGAATTGAAAGACAATTTCCACCTGCTTGTTTCCATATACATAGATTGCGGAAATAAGCTGTTCCACTGTTTCTCTGGACAACTCAGTCAGGTCTTCTCTGCCCCCCGGCAATGACAGTATGTCCAAACTGTTTGGCACAAAATCTGCGTCTTTTTTCTCAGCTTCTTCATTCTTTAATTCTTCTTTCTTTAATTCTTCTTTCCCAGCCGCTTTTATCTCATATTGTTTGAGCTGTTTTTCATATGTTTCCTGTTGTTTCAAATTCCTCTTCCGCAGCTCCTGAAATTCAGCGCTGCTCATTTCTCCCCGTTTGTATTTTTCATATAATACAAAGTTTTCATCTCTGCATCTGTGCAGTTTACCCTGAAGCCGCAAAAACGCTTTCTCCAAACGGCGTTTCTGCTGCTTTAGCGAATTTTGCCGCAATTCTGATAATTCCCTTAGCTTCGCTGCCAACATTGCCTGACGGCCAAGAGCATTTTTTACTATTTCAATCAAATCCTCTTCCTTTACATTTTCCTGACAGCACCCGGGAGCTTTTGCCTCATAATAATGTCTGCAATAATAAGAAGCATTCCTTCTGTTTCTTCTGTTCATAGTATGCCTGCATCCGCCGCACTTCACAAATCCCTTAATCGGACTGTCTTTGTTCCCACTTCTGCGCCTTTCTTTCTGACAAAACACTGCCGGATTATATGATATATTGCTTTTTGCCCCTGTATCAGCCTCTCCCTGCTTATAATCCACCCTCCTTTGCTTTGGCCTTTTTTCCAAAGGATTCACATATTCAAAATGATTTACATATTCAAAGACTTCTTTGGAAACAATCGCTTCATGAGTATTCTCACATATCTTCCATTCCTTCTGCGGCAGACATTTCGTCTTTTTGGAGCCTGCCTCCACCACCTCCTTTTTATGGAACACCGTATTTCCTATGTATATGGGATTTCTCAGTATTCTGCCTATAATAGAACCATTCCATAATTTCTTTTCTTTTTTATATTTCCAATTTTCTGCCACCCCTTTTAACACCGCATATTCCTGCGGGGTAGGTATGCCCCTGTCATTTAGACGCCGGGCAACTTCTGCCTTCACCCCACATTCAGCATACAATTCAAAAATCAGCCTCACAATTTCCGCCGCTTCTTGGTCTACCAATATCTGATTATGATTCTTTTCTGACTTTTTATAGCCATAAGGAGCAAAGACCGCCATATACTTTCCACGCATCCTTTTGTGAAACAGATCATTTTTAATCTTTATGGAATTCTCCTCACTGAAGTAGTCGTACATCAGGTTTTCAAAAGATACATCCATATCAGGCGTAGTCCCAATGTATGCGGCACTGTCAAAATGGTTGTTCACCGCAATAAACCTTATATCCAGAAGAGGAAATATTTTTTCTATATAATTTCCCACTTCAATATGATTTCTTCCAAAACGTGAAAAATCTTTCACCGCAATGCCGTATACCCTGTTTGCTTTTATATCTTCCAACAGCTGTTTTACACCTGGACGTTCAAAATTCCTGCCGCTGTATCCGTCATCTACATACTCCTTACATTGATACCCTGACAATTCCTGTATTCCATCCAAATATCTGTGGAGTATGTATCTCTGATTTGTAATACTGTTGCTCTCATCCACCAAATCGCCGTCCTCTTTTGACAGCCGCAAATATAATGCCATAACCATCACTTCATTTCCCCCGCCCATTGCTCCAGCATGGCAAAACAGTCCTGATAACTGAATCTTATCTCCATTCGCTTATCCCGGAATACCTCCACCCTTTCAATACAGCACTGTGCCATGAAGCCCAAACATTGTACCATATTATAATGTTTGGATTCCATATCCTCCGTCAGCTTATGTATCCCATCTACTTCCCCCCATTCCTGAAACGTTCTTTTCATGGAACTCTGTGCTTTTTTCAACTTTTTTTCTTCCGTTTCCAGTTGTCCTAACTGTTCCCGGCAACACTTTTCTCTTTCCCCATAAGAACTTCTAAACTCCTGAAATCTGTCGGAAGTCAGTTCACCGGCTTTATATTGCGCATATTCCCGCATATACTCCTGTTTAAGCATTGCATGACGGCCTTCTGCTTTCCATTTTTCACATTCTATCTCATGAAGCCTTCCTTCAAAAGAATATTTTACATCTCTGTCCACCAGCTTTTTGAAATCATTTATCAGCAGCAAGTGCTTTCGGATAACAGAATAGAGAATATCACACAATACCTTTTCCTTTATATTTCTGGAATCACAGCATGAGGAAATCTCATTGTGGGTTCCGCAGCGAAATAATTTATATCTTTCTTCTCTCCCATCCAATACACGATACCCCACTGCCCTTACCATACTTGCCTTGCAGCTTGCGCAAAATATTTTACCCTGGAACATACTGCTTTCAAATACAGCCGCCTCTTTCCTGGGCACAGCGTCACCCCGGAAGCCGGCATATTCTTCTTTTACCCGTTCCAGTTTTCTCTGGACATGCATGAAAACAGTTTCGTTGATAATCGGCGTATGATTCCCTGTAAGCAGCACCCTTTCTTCTTTTGGCACAACTGTCAGTTCTTTCCCCTTACATAAGCTCTGCTCTGTCATATGCCGCTGAATATTTCCTATATATACCCAATTTTTCAGTATCCTGCTTATAGTTGTTATCTTCCAGATTTTTAAATTCTCTTCCGTTTTTTGGCATATTCTGCCTGTCCGCCTGTACTCTGTTGGCGTCAATATATGATTCTCATAAAGATATTGACAGATGGCATGTTTTGACATCCCCTGTTGATATAAAGAGAAAATCTGCCTCACAATCTCTGCCGCTGGTTCATCAATACAATAGTTGCTGTTATCCTGGTTCATCTTATATCCATAAGGAATCGTTGCGGAACGGTAAAAAATGCCTTTTTCCTGCTTTATTTGAAATGTGCTTCCCACTTTCCTTGAAATATCCTTTGCATACATCTCATGCATGAGATTCTTTAATGAAATAAGAAGAAGCTCTTTGTCACATTTGGGATCAGCACTGTCATACCTGTCCATAATGGAAATAAAGCGTACCTCCAAAAACGGAAATACTTTTTCAATATAGTTTCCTGCTTCAATACACTCCCTTCCAAAACGGGACAGATCTTTTACAATCACGCAATCTATTTCTTTTTGCTTTAAATCTGCAATCATTCTTGTAAATGCCGGACGCTCAAAATGAGTCCCTGTTTTCCCATCATCCACATATTCCTTTGTAATCACCAAATCCTGAACTTTATCCACATATTCTTTCGCAAGCCTTCTTTGGTTCTCTAAGGAATCACTTCCGGTATAATCGCTGTCTACTGACAACCTTAAATAATTGCCAACATGATAAATGCGCTGTTCGTACTTTTGTCCAGGCTGCATTTTTAAATGCCTGTTCGCCGTCCTTGCCATTATGGTTGCCCCTCATCTCTATTCCGCCCTTTGTAAAGCACCGCCTTATCCAAACTCTCCTGTTTCAGAAGCGTTTTTTACAATCGCCCTATATTTATCTTCGTATTTGAAGATAACTTCCATACGGCAGTCTTCATGTATCATAATTTTATCTATCAGCAACAGCACCATGCCTCTGTTCAGCTCCTCGATATTCCTGTTTCGGGCAAATTTTCCTATCCACTCCTTCGTATGAATTCTTTTCTGAAACCCTGCGTCCATCTCCTGTTTCAGCTTTTTAGCTGCCTTCTTTGCCGCTGCCCCCCGGTCAGAATATATCTTCGCAAATTGCTGATATTCCTCTCTGGAAATAATGCCGTCAAGAAAATCCTGACGCAGTGAAAGCTCCATCTTTCCGCATTGACTCAGTTCCTCATATTTCATAAGGATTTCTCTGTCGTTTGCTATGATATCCTCACATGTTACTTCCACAGAATCAAGCACCTCCTGAATGCTGTCTGGTTCTACAACCTGTTCCACATGTCTTCTGATAGAAGCAAGCACAATTTCTTTCACTTTATTTTCTTCTATGCTGTGCCTGGTGCATCCTTTTCCTTTATTATAGGAAGAACAAATATAATAAACATAGGATGTGTCTTTATATGTATTCCGGCGCCTTACCATACTCCTTCCGCATTCACCGCAAAACAATATGCCTGAGAAAAGATAAAGACTCTCACCGGAAGGCGCTTTGCGGGTATCCAGACAAAGAAGCCTGGATACATTTTCAAAATCCGTCCTACTTACAATCGGCTCATGGTTATCTGCCGCAATATCCCATTCGGTTTCCGGCTTTTGAACAATTCTTTCCAGTTTATAATTTACTTTTTCACGCTTGCCCTGTTCCAACACACCAATATAAATCCTGTTTTTCAATATCCGCGTCACCGTCACCGCTGTCCATTGGGCTTTGGACTTTTTCTGAAATCCTGTCTTATAATTGATTCCCAGAAGCCTTTTATATTCAGATGGCGCTGTCACTCCCAGTTGGTTGAGTTTTTCAGCAATTCCTCCCGCATTCATCCCTTCCAGCTTCCATGCGAAAATCCGCCGTACAATATTCGCCGCATATTCATCCGGTACTATCCTGTTCTTATCACTTTCTGATTTTTTATAACCATATGCAACATAGGCGCCTGTATAAAGCCCATTTTCGCGCATTACCTTCTGATGGCTCCGCACCTTGCCTGATATGTCCCGGCTATAATTGTCATTAACAAAATTCTTGACTGGAATCAGCAGATGCACATCACTCTGAGATGCCGTCAGACTGTCAAATTGATCCAACACTGACACAAAACGAACCTTCAAGAAAGGAAATATTTTCTGTACATAACGCCCTGAGTCAATATAATCCCGCCCCAGCCGTGACAAGTCTTTTACAATGACCATGTTTACGTTCCCATCATAGATGTCATTGCACATGCGTCTAAATTCCGGACGGTCAAAATTTAAACCTGTATAACCGTCATCAATATAAATATCATATAGAGTGACATCCGGCATAGAATTCAATTCTTTAAGTATCAATGCCTTTTGATTGGCAATACTGTTGCTTTCTGTCTTGTCAGACCTTAATGACAAATCTTCATCTTCTTTAGACAGACGAAGATACACAGCAGCCATATAAGACTTTCCTGGATTATCTTTTCCCACAGCATATCCTCCCAATTTTACAGTGCCAAATCAACCATAAAATCAGGGTTCCGCATAGATTTTGTCCCGACTTTATTTCATCATATGAACGCCTGTCTGTTCATGAAAGAATACAATCAAAGACCCCGCTGCAAGCAACGGGGTATCAAGCTTGCAACGCCCCAAGGGGCGGGGTATTTGACCCTTGCGGCATTCGCCAACTGTCCGTGCAAGCACGGCCGCTTGGCTCATTGCCCGCGGGAATAAATGGAACAGCACAGGCTATTGCGCCGAACCTGCCGCCTTCAGAATCATTTCCCTCAGTCTTTCTGTCAAGGTTACGGAAGTATCTTCAAAACCAATTTTAACTATATATTCACCGTATTTGTAACAATAAGGATTCTTTATCTGCCTGATAAAATCCTCTATTTTCTTCTCTTGTTTCAAGTGCGCATTTACTTTCACATCTCTTATATCCACCAAGTCTTCCGGATTTACTTTGGTCACATCAACATCCTTCATTTCTTCTATACTCAAACCCAAATCGCCGTCCAAAGCAAAATCATCCTTTCAAACTGCCTGTCTCTCTTCAATATATTTTGTGCTGCTTGTCTAATATGCCAATTACCAACGTTTTCTTGACAGTATCCGGAGAAAATTTTACGAAATTGAAGGCTTGTAAATTTCGACTTCTTGCAATATAATAGAGTTTAATCAGTGTCTGCTGTCTGTATTTGAAAATTGCTATCGAAGCAAACAGGAAGTGGAATTAAAAAGGAGATTAAAGCAAAACATCTTCTTCCAATAGAAATTCAACTTCCCTCTTTGAACCAGCAACATGAGATTATACGACAAATTCAATGTGCTGCTGATTACATTGAAGAAGTCAATCAGCAAATTCAACAGCAGGCAAAATATGCTGAGATGCTTCGCCAGTGTATTTTGCAACAAGCGGTAGAATGTAAGCTCTATGATCATGACTCCAATGATGAGCCAGCCAACGTACTTCTGGAAAAAATCAATTGCCGACGTGGAAGGCTGATGGACTGGAGACGTAGACGAGAAATCAGGAATCTGGTTGATGGAATTTTGGAGTTAAATACCCTGCATCGTCCACCAATAGAGATGATTCCTGCTATAATGAAACAGCAAGGGATCATATTTGAGGAACGAGACGAGGATGATGAATAGTTCTGCAGCGTATATATGGTGGTGAAGCAGGCAAAAATCATCTTTGTTAATGCCAATCTTCGAACATCCCGCAAACACTTTACCATTGCCCATGAGTTGGGCCGTCATTACTTAGGACATCCATTACAAAACGGTGCTATTGATAGCAATAGTGTTTTGGGGGGATAATAGGCCGGAACAGGAAAAAGAAGCTGACTACTTTGCAGCCTGCTTCCTGATGCCGGAAAGTCTAGTCAAACAAAAGTGGACAGAAATTTTTAATTATTGTCCGAAGCAAATGACACTGTTCCTGGCAGATCAACAACTGGAATAGCAACATCAATTGCAGCGATATCTGAGTGACTACTTTCAAGTATCAATGGAGGCTATGGGATATCGCTTAGACAAATTAAAGCTATGTTAGAGAAGGAGGGGTGAGAGTGCTTTTACGGTACATTGTAAGCAATTTTAAATCCATTGGGCATCCTGTAGAGTTTAGTATGCTTCCAACGGAGGAAAGCACCGATGAGCGCTTTTTGAAAACAATCACAACAAAAGCCGGAGAATGGAATGTGTTGCAGCGTGGTGGCTTTTTTGGCCCCAATGCATCGGGCAAATCTTCCTTCATTGAATCGATTGATTTTGCCCGGGATTATATCGTTGATGGACAGAAAAGCGGAAAAGGAACGGGTGTCAACCAGTTTAGCGGTGATTTTGAAGATCTTGAGGGAATCTCTTCTTTCCAGTTCATGTTTTACCTTGAAGGCGAAGTTTATGAGTATGGCTTTTCCTTGGATCGACGCCAAGTGCATGAAGAATGGCTGATGCAGTTGACTGAAAAAGATCTTGAGCCGCTATTCACTCGTGTCACAGATGAAAATGGTAAAACAGAAATAGAAATTGAATCAAGATTTGCGCGCAATCAATCCAAGGACAGAATGTTGGCTGATGTCCTCAAAGAGAGCATTCAAGAGAGTCAGAAAAATCAGCTTTTCTTATATAAGCTGTATGATAATGGAGTCAAAAAGGCAGATAAAATTGTCCGCTGGTTTAAAAATCTGCAAGTTATTTTCCCTGAAACTACAGTCCAAGCTCTTCCAATTCGTATGAAAGCGGATGAATACCTGCGCAATTATATCGCAAGAATGCTTGATAAGATGGATACAGGTGTCTATGAAATTTCTGTGGCAAGTGACGAGATTGATTTCCATGAATTTGCACAGAAGCTGGATTTGCCCAAAGAAATTGTGGATAAAATTGAAGAAATTAAAAATGGAATTGTAAATTTGGCTGGAAGATACTTTATTTTTGCAGAAAACAAAAAGAAAAGGACTATTTTGGTTCAGCTTAAATTTAATCATCGGCTAAATGGCAAAAAAATTCAATTTAATATAGATGAAGAATCTGATGGTACACAGCGTTTGGTTGATTTACTTCCTATGCTATTTACCATTGGTAAAAATCCAACTATTTACTTTGTTGATGAGATTGATAGGAGTTTGCACACAAAACTTTCCCTGTTTTTACTTGATGAATTTGTATGTAAAGCACAAGAAGGAAGTAACCAGATTATTTTTACTGCACATGATGTGAACTTAATAAATCTAGATAACTTCCGCCAAGATGAAATCTGGTTTATAGAAAAAACTCAAATGGGTGAATCTACATTAAGACCATTTTCTGATTTTGAAGTCAAAAAAGGTCAAGATGCTTTAAAAGCTTATTTGAGCGGTAGGTTTGGTGCTGTTCCAATGATAAGGGGGATGTACTAATGCCGCTTCTTAAAAGTAGAGTGCCTTTTACCCCACAAAACCCTTACCGTGTGGTTAGGCCGCAAACCAGTAAAATTATTTTTCTTTCATGCGAAGGCAGCGTGACAGAAGAAGAGTACTTTAGCTTAATTTCAGATATTTATAGTGGAATAAAGAGCAAGATTCAGTTTATTTCTGTTGCGGAAGATGCTGTTTTTACTGCTCCTAAATGTAGAACACAAGAACAAGTGAAAATGCTCAGCAAAGTACGCCCGAAACATTTGGTCGAACGGATTGATCAATTTAAAACTGAAAAAGATGATATTTATCAGTTTGAAGAATATCCAGAAGATGAATTTTGGATTTTAACAGATGTGGATCAGAATTGGTCAAATCAGGTTATTGATTCCCAAAATGACAAGACTCACAAAGATGAGTGGGATGACGCAATAGCGGCATGTGAAGAAAAAGGATATCGCTATGCAGTAAGCAATCCTTTTTTTGAGATATGGTTACTATTACATCATGACCAGCCTTCTGAAGAAGATAAAAGTTTTGCTGTATCTGATAGCCATTCTTATGAAAAAACAAGTCACTTTCGTACAAGACTGTTAGAACTTGGTGCGCCTTTAAAGGACAAGAAACATATTAACTCTTCAAACTATAACGATGAAAAAATTAAAACAGCAGTTCATCGAGCTGAAGAGTTACATGTGGATAAGACAGATTTGTGTCCGCAGTATTTTGCCACCACGGTATATCTGCTTTTAAAGAAAATATTTGAGATTCTACCAGAAGAAATTTTGGAAGAAGGTATAGGTAGATAAAATAGTTAGTGTATCCATTCTTTATCGTATGGATAAATGGATTTCAATTTGTTGAGTGACTTTTTATGTAGTATAACCACTAATACATACGATTAGGTACTTTTTGTTGG
Source organism: uncultured Acetatifactor sp. (assembly GCA_910586435.1). Classification (GTDB taxonomy): domain Bacteria; phylum Bacillota; class Clostridia; order Lachnospirales; family Lachnospiraceae; genus Acetatifactor. The sequence continues at coordinate 60,268 of CAJUGT010000004.1, forward strand.
CAACACCATGGCAACTTGATTAAGCGCACGAAATTATAGAGTAATAATATTGTTTAAAGTTCAAGAAACTGGTCTGAAAGGAATGCAGTTATGTATAATAAGTCTCTAATACTTGTAGTAGATATGTTTGGATGTCCTAACAGATGCAGGCACTGCTGGATTGGTCATATGCCAAATAAACAGATGGACAAGGATGCGGATGTTTGGATAGTTGATTATTTTAAGCCCTTTTTTAGTAAAATAACTTATTATAGCTGGTTAAGGGAACCTGATTTTTGCAATGATTACAGGGAACGCTGGATTAAGGATAATGATATATCTGTCAATTCAAAACCAGAGCGATTTGAATTGGCAAGCTTTTGGCGTTTGGTACGGGACCCTGATTATGTTCTTTTCTTAAAAGAAGTAGGTGTGAAAAGAGTTCAGCTTACATATTTCGGAATGGAAGAAATGACTGATAAATATATCGGGCGGAAGGGCGCGTTTCAAGAACTATTAAAGGCGACAGATATTCTCATTGCGAATCAAATTGCCCCAAGATGGCAGGCGTTTATTAATGAGTAAAACAAAGACCAGATTGCTGAATTATTGGATTTATCTAATACCTTGCAACTGGAGGAAAGATGCGCCGCATTTGGTGAAAAATTCAAATTTTTTGTACATAGTGGAAGTTGTGATGGCGAAAACCGTAAACTATATAATATCAGAATCGAAAAAGACCATGTTCCAAAAGAAATAAGACCATATTATTTAAACTATAACAAGGCTGTTACAGAGCAGGAATGCTGTGAATTGCTTAAAGAGGATGGCTCTTCTGTAAAATATCATAATGAAGAGCAAATTGTGCTGTATGTGTCCAATACTTTTGATGTGTATTTCAACTTTACTCATATGACAGACGCATGGAAAATTGGTAATCTAAAGGATACTAAGCCAGAAGAAATGGTAAAAAAAATAGCAGAAGAGGATACAGATGCCTTGAATGCCGCAAAAACCATAACAATGAAAGCACTTGTTGAAAGATATGGAAATGCGCACTCCAAAAGAGCATTTTTTATTAATGACTACAAATCTTATTTGCTGAATTGTTTTTTGGAGGAAGCCCATGCCGCCGTCTCCGGCTGTGATTTCAGAATGTAATTCTTTCCTCCATTATATTCTTCTTCCAACTTAAATTTAGATAAACAATTTCCTCTCAGGCTGCCAGGAGATTTCTAAAATACAGACAGAAAGATTTAGAACACTCCTTTCAGATAAAGGTATTGTTTTCTGGATGCACTGGTGTATTCAGGCAGAAGGTTCTTTCGGGGATATAAAACAGGAAATACGTTTCAGAGATATGGGAGCAGAGAAATGTCAAATGCGCTTGCGGAAAGTAAACTGTTGGCCATGACAAGAAACTAAATAAGCTCCATCATTAGATTCAAAAAGAAAGGACCAGAACACTTTTGTTTCCAGTAAAAAGCGCTTAATTTATAACAGCTAGCAACAAATATTCAAGCCATGGGAAATGGCTTGTTTAAGTGTACTCTTTTTTATAGAATAACAGAATAATTGAGGGTGTAATTAATTTTGTGTCTTTGGACTTTACTCCTTGGTGGATTTCCGCCCACCTGCAATATTCAGAAATCCAGTATTTATAAGGGCTCGTTGGCTCTGCCCACACCCGGCCTCTGGAATAAGGCGGAAAGACAAAGACACAAAATTAAAAACACTACCGAATAATCCGGTACTTTTTCTTGAAATCATAGCAAGAAAAATAAAACTGCCGCTTCATGAATTCCTATTCATTAAAGCAACAGCTTTTTATCTTTCGTATGTAACACTCTTTTTTATAAACTCCAAAAACAAGTCCTTGACATAGAATTATCCATTCGCAAACTATGTACTTCCAGTATTGAAAGATGAAGCAAACAAATTCTTCATTGAATTTTATCCATCATAATACCTTCTGTTCATAAGTGGTTCTATGAGCATATTAACACACTACAGTTTAATCCACATAATGTGTATTTTCAAAATAGCCATACATTATGCCTATTCTTCACAATGTACTTCTTGGAAAGGGAAAATTTACATTTCAAATCTGCCAGTATATCAGCACCGCCATTATATATCACTTGGCCATAAAGCGGTATTTATAGTTCCATATTTTTCTACCGCAAAGAAGTAATAAAACGATTCAACTCCACCACCAGCTATTTGTACATAATGTGTTCCACTACGGGAAGGAGTAAATGCCCAACGCTCAGGCTGGCCTGCCTGCTGATATTTGTACTTCCACCTACTCCAAGTTCCGTCACCATTACTCTCCCAAATATAAATATGCCGATCCTGACCATACAAATTCTTTAGTACAACACTATATGTGTAAGAAGAAGACAATGTAATAGAAAAGAAATCCTCGTCCCCCTCCACATGACAATTGGAGTTTCTATAACCATCAATAAATGCCTTTCCTGTCATTTTCTCAGTTTTACTATATGGATACGCAGTTTCCATAGTGTTGTTAGGCTCATATGGGTCAGGCTCAACCGTCGCAGCTAAGCTATTAATATCCGCCTCAGAAATAGAACATATCTCCCGCATCTCTTCTTCAGTAAACACTTCAACTTCAGCCACATCGCCTTCATATGGCATTTCAATGTATCCCGCATCAGGCATAGCGAATTGTTCTGTTGCGTTCACTACAATTCCACTCATAGCCAAGAGCAGCACTCCCAGCGATGTTGCTTTTAATAAATTCTTTTTCATATGTAATCTCCTTATACTTTATTTTACGACAGCAAAAGCATCTGTCCTGTTCCCCTTTCCATTAACTACAGTCGCACTGCCGTCATAATTTCAAATGTAATTTAACGTTTATCGATCATTTATGTTTCTATTACCGGTCTGGTTCCTCATATCCTGAAGAAATTTATCATATAATTCATCATCACTACACGAACCTTCTCGTTGTCTCAATACATCCAAATCAACCTTACCCTCCAAATACATATCCCAAAATTCCTCATGCTTCAAATATGCCCTATACCGAAACTCAAAATATCCTTTGGAATAATTCGGATAATTTTCAAACAGGGCATCACATCTTGATTTTTCTTCAGGCAAAAGTCCTTTTCTCCACAAAACCTGCCCACCAGGTTTAGAAGTATTAAGTTTTACACAGCATATTTCTCCGGTTTCATAATTATACTCAAAGTTTATGCCCTCTTCAAAAAGAGTCGCCACCCCAATGTCTATTACTTTTTTTGTATCTGTCTCCTCCTCTGCCATAACACCTTGTTCCGCCTCCGAAATCAGTCTGCCTCCACCCATACTTTCATACGCATCCATTGCGGAAATACTGGTATGGTCTATGTTACTGGCCGATTTCTCCTCATAAGATTTTTCTCCTACACTTTTATAATTACTTTTATGCCCCTGGTTTCTATTACACGTTTCTTGTTGTACATTTCCATGTGCATACAAATAGCCACTACCAATTACATTCATCGATATACCCCTTTCCTACAACAATATGCTATATACATCCCTAATATTTTCTGCTCGCTGATGTTGCAGTTTCCAATTATTCATCCGCACTGCTGGTTATCACTGTGCGGTAAGTGCCTCTGGAAACCTGATATGTTTCGCTGACAGACGCATTCCTTCTACCGTTTACATATCTATCTGCTTTTTCCCATACAAATTACCTCCCTTCAATAACAGAGTACTTTCGGAAACTCGAAACTCTTTGGTTAAAAAGAACTGCTTACTTTTCACCAATACCAAAGGAGGACACACATATGTTGATTCACTAGCAGTCCCCTCAGGAGTATCTGAATTTCTTCATTAAGGATTACTCTTTTGTACAAAATCACTATAACACATTACACTTTATAATACTATGACGTTTTATGTAAACTTTATGCCCTGTCTATGTTCTATGCACCTTTAAGCATCATATTTTTGCACACATGTCGGCTTCTGGTCTTTAGGAGTAAAATTCTTCTGCCTGACATTTTTCTCCGAAATATAAAGGTCCTTGCTATCTCTCTGTTCCCAAGCCTACTAGTACATCAAATAATAAATAGTGCATAATTTGAAAAGTGTGATATAATATC